>DASPWC010000209.1:0-12557 GCA_035622055.1 Xanthobacteraceae bacterium
CGCACGCGGCGCTGAATAGCGGTCCAGCTCGCCAGGATGCAAATCGGCAACAAGGCGGTGGTCAGTATCACGAACGGCAAGGAAATACCGTCGACCCCCATCGAATAGGTTATGGCGCCGCCAAGCCATGGCCGCTTTTCGGTGAATTGAAAATCCGAGGAACTCGGGTCGAACCGCCAGATCAAAATCAACGAGACGACGAATGTGATGAGCGTCGTCCACAGCGCCACCCAGCGGGCATTGCGAATGCCGGCTTCGTCCTCGTTCAAGAAGGCGATAAACAGCGCGCCGATTAGCGGCAGGAACGTCACGACGGAAAGGATCGGCCAGCTCGTCATCAGTGCAGCCCCGTGAACATGAACCAGGTGACGGCTGCGGCAACGCCGATCAACATCGCGAAGGCGTAGTGATAGAGGTAGCCGGTTTGCAGACGTATCACGTTTCGCGTTACGTCGAGCACGCGCGCCGAAACGCCGTCAGGCCCGAACCCGTCGATCACAAAACCGTCGCCCCCTTTCCACAACAACCGGCCCAGCCAGAGCGTGGGGCGGACCAGAAGGAAGTCGTAGATTTCGTCGAAGTACCATTTGTTCAGCAGAAACTCATAGAGTGGCTTTTGATTCCGGGCCAAAGCGCCGGGAAGATCGGGCCTGCGAATATAAAATTGCCAGGCGACCAGAAATCCGACGCCCATCATGATCGTCGGGGCAAGCTTGATGTAGAGAGGAAGCTTTTCCGATTCCTCATAGATCGTGTCGGCTTCCGCGAGCTTCAGAGACGTCCCGAAAAACGCGTCGGCGCCGTGCCCTATAAACACCTGGAGAAACGGCCAGCCTGCGGCGATCGAGCCGAAGGCCAATACGGCGAGCGGAACGAGCATCACTTTCGGGCTCTCGTGCGCCGCCTCGTAATGATGACGATCGTGCGGTTCGCCATAAAACGTCTTGAAGATCAGGCGCCAGGAATAGAATGAGGTCAGCGCCGCCGCCAAGGTGGTCATAACAAAGGCGTAGCTCGAAGCCGCGCTTCGTGCGGTGACGTCTGCCTCGATGATCGCGTCCTTGGAGAAGAAGCCGGCCGTCAAAGGAAAGCCGGTCAGGGCCAGCGTGCCGATTACCATCACCGCGAAAGTGAACGGAATCTTGTGCCGAAGGCCACCCATATGGCGGATGTCTTGCTCGTGATGCATCGCGAGGATCACCGAGCCGGAGCCCAGGAACAGGAGCGCCTTAAAGAACGCATGCGTGAAGAGGTGGAAGATACCAACCGAATAAGCGCCCACTCCCATCGCGACGAACATGTAACCGAGCTGCGAGCAAGTCGAATAAGCGATGATGCGCTTGATGTCGTTCTGCACCAGCGCGACGCTTGCCGCGAATATCGCCGTCGTCGCGCCGATGAATGTCACGAACGCCGATGCGCCCGGCGACAAAGAAAATAACGGCGACAGGCGCGCGACCATGAAAACGCCCGCCGTCACCATGGTAGCGGCATGGATCAGTGCCGAGACCGGAGTCGGCCCCTCCATGGCGTCGGGCAGCCAGGTATGGAGCAAAAACTGAGCCGATTTGCCCATGGCGCCCATGAACAAAAGCAGACAAACCGCCGTGAGGGCGTCGACGTTCCAGCTTAGGAAATGAAAGCTCTTGCCGACCAAACCCGGCGCCTGCGCGAAGATCGTTTCGAAGTCGATCGCGCCGGTCAGATAGAAGACAGCGAAAATGCCGAGCGAAAAGCCAAAGTCGCCGACACGGTTGACGATGAACGCCTTGATCGCCGCGGCATTGGCTTCGGGCTTGTGATACCAGAAACCGATCAAGAGGTAACTTGCAAGCCCGACGCCTTCCCAACCGAAAAATAACTGGAGCAAATTGTCCGCCGTAACCAGCATCAGCATGGCAAAGGTAAAGAACGACAGATAGGAGAAGAAGCGCGGCTTGTACGGATCTTCCTCCATGTAGCCGATGGAGTAGATGTGCACGAGCGACGATATGGTCGTCACGACGACCAGCATCACGGCAGTCAATGAGTCGATCCGCAACGTCCACTCCGAATGCAGATCGCCGAACGTTATAAACGAGAACAGTGGAATATGAGCGTCGTGGCCGGCGAAACCGACATCGAAAAACGCAATCCACGACAGCACGCACGCGATCACCAGGAACGTGGACGTCACAAGTTCGGCGAGCAGCGATCCCGCGGCGGAAGGCTCATGCTCCTCGTCCTCGCCGTGAGCATTGGAACCATGCGCATCCGCGCCATGGGTATCTCGAACGGTCTCGTGCCGGCCAGCCGCCAGCGGCGCTCCGTGCGCGTGGCTTACGGAGCCGGGCCCCGCGGCATGGCCGTCGAGAGGCGGCGGCGGATCTTCACCCGGAAAGCGGTTGCGCGCGCCGGCGAGCGCGATCAGGCCCGCTATGACTGCGCCGAGGAGCGGCAGAATAACAATCGCCTGGTACATTCTAGAACTTGCCCCGATCGCGCCCGGTCATGCGCTAGCCCTTCATCAGATTGATGTCTTCGACCGCGATGGATCCGCGGTTGCGGAAATAGGCGACCAGGATCGCCAAGCCGATCGCGGCTTCCGCGGCCGCGACGGTAAGCACGATCAAGGCGTAAACCTGCCCGACGATGTCGCCCAGGAAGCTTGAAAACGCGACCAGGTTGATATTGACCGAAAGCAGGATCAGCTCGATCGACATCAAAATGATGATCACGTTCTTGCGGTTGAGAAATATGCCGAGAACGCCGAGCGTGAACACGATCGCGGCAACCGAAAGATAATGGCCGAGCCCGATGATCATGACAGCCCCTGCCCCGATTTCACTTTGACGACCTCGATCGCGCTCGCTTTGTGGCGCGCAACCTGATCGGCGATGATTTGACGGCGTACGTTCGGCTTGTGCTGGAGCGTCAGCACGATCGCGCCAATCATCGCGACCAGAAGAATGATCCCCGCCGCCTGAAAGAAATAGACGTAGCGCGTGTAGAGCACGAGGCCGAGTGCCTGCGTGTTCGGGATTTCGGCCGACGGCGGTATCGGCGAAGCGATCGCCTTGGCGGCCTCCGGCCCGATGACCCATGCTCCGACGACGATCAGGAGCTCCGCCAAAAGCACGGCGCCGATGAGACTTCCGACGGGCAGATAGGATAGGACACCGCGCCGCAATTCGGCGAAATCGACGTCAAGCATCATTACGACAAACAGGAACAGTACGGCCACCGCTCCGACATAGACGACGATGAGGATCATCGCCAAAAACTCAGCGCCCAACAGCACGAACAGTCCCGCCGCATTGACGAAGGCGAGAATGAGAAACAGCACCGAATGCACCGGGTTGCGCGAAGCGATGACCATGACGGCCGACGCCACGGTTATTCCGGCAAACAGATAGAAAAAGATCGCGTGCAAAATCATCGTTGGCGAATCTCAGCGGTAAGGCGCGTCGAGTGCGATATTGCTTGCAAGCTCGCGCTCCCAGCGGTCGCCGTTGGCGAGCAGCCGCTCCTTGTCGTAGTACAGCTCCTCGCGTGTTTCGGTTGCAAACTCGAAATTCGGTCCCTCGACGATCGCATCGACCGGGCATGCTTCCTGGCACAGACCGCAATAGATGCACTTGACCATATCGATGTCATAGCGGGTTGTTCGGCGCGTACCGTCGTTTCGGCGGGGACCGGCCTCGATCGTGATCGCCTGCGCCGGGCAAATCGCCTCGCATAGTTTGCAGGCTATGCAGCGCTCTTCGCCGTTGGGATACCGCCGCAGCGCGTGCTCGCCGCGGAACCGCGGCGAAATCGGATTTTTCTCGAACGGATAATTCACCGTCGCCTTCGGCTTAAAGAAGTAGCGCATCGACAAGAAAAATGCCTGCGCGAATTCCTTAAGAAACAGCGAGCGGGCGGCCTGATCCAGTTTCATGTCACCCTCTCATGCCGCCAAGGAAGTTTCCGATCCAGTATCCGGCGACCGCCAGAATGGCGATGTCGGCGCCCAAAATCATGCGCCGAACGACCGAGAGCCTGTCTTCGAACGCGCGGCGCTGTTCCAGCGTTTGCGGACCGCTTTGCGCGCGCAGGCGCCGCTCCACGATCCGGATGGCCGGAACGTAGATCGCAACCGCCACGATTGTTCCGAGAAGAGCGCCGAGCCAGGCCGGCAGCGAATAGTCCATGCCGCCCTCCTTTCATTTCGGCGCCCATCCGGTGAACTGCAGCACGCCCGCCACGATGGCGACCATCGCAAGGGAAAGCGGTAAAAATACTTTCCACCCGAGCCGCATCAATTGGTCGTAGCGATAGCGCGGCACGAAGGCCTTCACCATCGCGAACATGAAGAAGACAAAGAACGCCTTCAGCACGAACCAGACGATACCAGGCACCCAGGTAAACGGTGCGACCTGGAACGGCGGAAGCCAGCCGCCGAGGAACAGGATCGTGCACATGGCGCACATGGTGCAGACCGCAACATATTCGCCGAGCATGAACATCATGTAAGGCGTGGAACCGTATTCGACCATGAAACCAGCCACCAACTCCGATTCCGCTTCGACCAGATCAAACGGCGGGCGATTGGTTTCGGCCAGCGCCGAGACAAAAAACACGATGAGCATCGGGAACAACGGCAGCCAATACCAACCGAACATTCCCCATTTCCCGTTCTGCGCTTCGACGATCGCCGTCAAATTGAGCGAACCGACGCAGAGCAATACTGTGATGATCACGAATCCGATCGAGACTTCGTACGACACCATCTGCGCGGCCGAGCGCAGCGCCGCCAGGAACGGATATTTCGAGTTCGACGCCCAGCCCGCCATGATCACGCCGTACACGCCCAGCGAGGAGATGGCGAAGATATAAAGGATCCCGACATTGATGTTGGAAATGACCCAGCCGGCATTGACTGGAATGACGGCCCAAGCCGCGAGCGCAAGCACACAGGTCACCAAGGGAGCCAGCAGAAACACGCCTTTGTTGGCGCCGGCGGGAATAACCGGCTCCTTGAGCACGAATTTGAACAAATCGGCAAAAGACTGCAGCAAGCCCCATGGCCCAACGACATTTGGCCCGCGCCTGATCTGCACCGCCGCCCAGATCTTTCGGTCCGCCAGCAGCACATAGGCGACGGCAATCAAGAGAACGATGAGAAGCAGAAGGCTTTCCGCTACCATGATGACGAGTGGCCAGATGTAATCGGACCAAAATGCAGCCATCGGTGCGCTCTCTACTCTGCCGCCGTCGTGGCCGCTCGGCCCTGCGCCAGCGCCGAGCATTCGCCCATCACCGCCGAGGCGCGCGCGATCGGGTTGGTCAAATAAAAGTCGGCGACGCTCGAGGCGAAAGGTGTTTTGTCGACGCTACCGCCGCGCGCGGCGAGTTTGCCGATATCGGCCGGATCGCCCGGCGCGATCTGGCCAATCCGCATCAGATGCGGATATGCCTTGAACAGCGCCTGCCGCAGCGCGGCCAGCGAGTCGTACGGCAGGCGGTTCTGCAGCACTTCTGACAACGCTCGCAAAATTGCCCAATCCTCACGCGCCTCGCCCGGCGGGAATGAGGCGCGCGTCGCCATCTGCACGCGGCCCTCGGTGTTGACATAGATGGCGGACTTTTCCGGATAGGCGGCGCCGGGCAGAATTACATCGGCGCGCAAAGCGCCGCGATCGCCGTGCGTGCCGATATAGATCACGAAAGCGCCCGGCGCGACATCGATTTCGTCGGCGCCGAGCAGAAAGAGAACGTCGAGCGTCCCGAACGTCGCCATCTGGCGCGCGTTAAGACCGTTCTGCGCCGGAACAAAGCCGACATCGAGAGCGCCGGCGCGAGAGGCAGCGGAATGCAATACGCAATAGCCGTTCCAGCCATCCTTGATCGCGCCCAGATCGAGCGCGGCCTTCGCCGCAAGCGAAGCGACGGCGGCGCCGTCGCCGCGCGCCAATGCGCCGGCGCCGATCATGACCATCGGCCGCTCGGCTTGGCGGAGTGTCTCGGCGAAGGAATGGCGGGTGATGGCGGCGAGCGTTTCGGGACCGGCGCCAAGATAGTCATAAGGGTAAGTGAGGTCGGCTTTCGGCCCGATAAGCCCGATCGGAAACTTTCCGGCGCGCCAGCGCTTGCGGATGCGCGCGTTGAGGATCGGCGCCTGCTTGCGGGGATTGTCGCCCACAATCAGAAGCGCGTCGGCGGCGTCGATACCGGCGATGCTTGCGTTAAACAAATAACTCGCCCGGCCCCAAGCCAGATCGACCGCGGCGCCGTCCTGCCGGCAGTCGAGATTGGCGACCTTCAGGCGCGTCATGAGATCCTTGAGCGCGAATATTTCTTCGACGGCGGCGAGATCGCCGACTATGGCGCCTGTGCGTTTAGGATTGATCTTCGCAAGCTTGGCCGCGATCGCCTTGAACGCCTCGCCCCACGTTGCCTCACGAAGCCGCCCGCCGTCACGCAAATACGGCCGGTCGAGGCGCTGCGTTCGCAGTCCGTCGACCACGTGCCGCGTCTTGTCCGAAATCCATTCCTCGTTGATGTCGTCGTTCGTCCGCGGCAAGATCCGCATGACCTCGCTGCCGCGCGTATCGATGCGGATTGCGCTTCCAAGCGCATCCATCACGTCGATCGATTCGGTTTTGTTAAGTTCCCATGAGCGCGCGGTGAAGGCATAAGGCTTCGACGTCAGCGCGCCTACCGGACAGATATCCACGACATTGCCTTGCAGCTCCGAGCGCATGGCGGTCTCAAGGTAGGTCGTGATCTCCATGTCTTCGCCGCGTCCGGTCGCGCCGAGTTCAGGTACGCCGGCGACCTCCGTGGCAAAGCGCACGCAGCGCGTACATTGAATGCAGCGGTTCATCGAAGTCTTGACCAGTGCGCCCAGGTATTTGTCCTCGACGGCGCGCTTGTTTTCGATGAAGCGGCTGGAATCGATGCCATAGGCCATCGACTGGTCTTGCAGATCGCATTCGCCGCCTTGATCGCAGATCGGGCAGTCAAGCGGATGGTTGATCAGAAGGAATTCCATCACGCCTTCGCGCGCCTTGCGCACCATCGGCGAGCGCGTCTTGACCTCCGGCGGCTCGCCCTTCGGACCCGGCCGGCAATCGCGTACGCCCCAGGCGCAGCTCGCGACCGGCTTGGGCGAGCGGACGAGTTCGACCAGACACATGCGGCAATTGCCGGCAATCGACAGCCGTTCGTGGAAGCAGAAACGCGGGATCTCGGCGCCGGCGGCTTCGCACGCCTGGAGCAGCGTGTATTCCAGCGGAACGTCGATCTCTTTGCCGTCGACAATAAGCTTTGCCATGCGGGTTCTACTCCGCCGCCGCGGGCACGGGAGGATCGAGCACGCCCGCCGCATCGGCGTTGGCGGTATACCGGTCTATTCGCCTTTCGATCTCCGGACGAAAATGGCGCAACAGACCCTGCACGGGCCAGGCCGCGCCGTCACCGAACGCGCAGATGGTGTGACCTTCGATCTGCGTCGTCACTTCCCACAACATGTCGATCTCGCTTTTGTGGGCGCGCCCTTCCGCCATGCGGGTAAGGACGCGCCACATCCAGCCCATGCCTTCGCGGCACGGCGTGCACTGGCCGCAGCTCTCGTGCTTGTAGAAGTACGAGATGCGCGCCATGGCGGTGACGATGTCGTCCGATTTCACCATGACGATCACCGCGGCGGTGCCGAGCGCCGACTTCTTTTCGCGGCAGCCGTCGAAATCCATAAGTAAGGTATCGGCCTGATCTGGTCCGGCCGGGATCAACGGCATCGAAGAGCCGCCCGGAATGACGGCGAGCAGATTGTCCCACCCCCCGCGCACGCCCCCGGCGTGCCGATCTATCAATTCGCGCAACGGAATGCCCATCGCCTCTTCGACGTTACAGGGCCGCTCAACGTGCCCGGAAATGCAGTAGAGCTTTGTGCCGGTATTATTCGGCCGGCCGATGCCGGCAAACCACGCCGCGCCGCGCCGCATGATGTCCGGCACCTGCGCGATCGTCTCGACATTATTAACGGTGGTCGGGCAGCCGTAGAGACCCATATTCGCTGGGAACGGCGGCTTGAGCCGCGGCATTCCCTTTTTCCCCTCGAGACTCTCCAATAGCGCCGTCTCCTCGCCGCAAATGTAAGCGCCGGCGCCGTGATGCACGATGATATCGAAGTCCCAGCCGTTGATGTTGTTCTTGCCGATCAGTTTTGCGTCGTAGGCCTGTTGCACGGCGGCTTCGAGCCGCTCGCGCTCACGGATGAATTCGCCGCGGATGTAGATGTAACAAGTGTTCGCCCCCATGGCGCAGCCGGCGATTAGGCTGCCCTCGATCAGAAGGTGCGGATCGTGCCGCATGATTTCGCGGTCCTTGCACGTGCCCGGCTCCGACTCGTCGGCGTTGATCACGAGGTAATGCGCGCGGCCTTCGGACTGCTTGGGCATGAACGACCATTTCAGCCCGGTCGCGAATCCCGCTCCACCGCGACCGCGCTGGCCGGAGGCCTTGACCTCATTGATGATGGCATCGCGCCCTTTCGCTAAAATCGCCTTCGTGCCGTCCCACGCCCCGCGTCGGCGCGCGCCCTCGAGGCCCCAATCGCGTTGGCCGTAGAGATTTTTGAATATCCGGTCTTTGTCGGCGAGCATCAGTTGCGTCCCGGATCTTTCGCTTCATTCTCGGTTGAGGATTTCCCGGCCTCGGTCTTGGCCGCGAACAGAGATGGGTCCGTCAGCGTCGTCGGCCCGCCCACCGGAGCGGAATTGATACGGTCGATTTGCGGACCCGGTTTCGGCGTCCTGCCGGCGGCAAGATCGTTGATGATCCGCGTCAGGCTTTCCGGCGTGAGGTCCTCGTAGTAATCGGCGTTGATTTGAACCATCGGGGCATTCACGCAAGCGCCAAGACACTCAACTTCGGTCCATGACAACACGCCGTCGGCGCTGACTACATTCTCTTCCCCGATCATGCGGCGGCACACCTTTTTCAAATCCTCCGAGCCGCGCAGCATGCACGGGGTCGTGCCGCAGAGCTGGACGTGGAAACGGCCGACCGGGGCGAGATTGAACATCGTATAGAACGTCGCCACTTCGAGTACGCGGATTTTAGGCATGCCGAGCAAATCCGCTGTGGCTTCGATTGCCTTTCGCGGCAGCCAGCCGCCGCATTGCGCCTGCGCGCGCCACAGAACCGAGATCACCGCGGACTGTTGGCGGCCCTCGGGATATTTTTTGATCTGCGCTTTCGCCCAGTCGAGATTTTCCGGGGTGAAAGCGAAGCTTGCCGGCTGCTTGTGGGCCAATCGGCGCACGCTCATCGATCGACCTCCCCGAACACAATATCGATTGAGCCGAGCACGGCGGAGATATCGGCCAGCATGTGACCGCGGCAGAGGAAATCCATGGCCTGCAGATGCGCGAAACCCGGCGAGCGAATTTTGCACTTGTAGGGCTTGTTGCTGCCGTCGGCGACAAGATAGACGCCGAACTCGCCCTTGGGCGCCTCTACCGCGGCATAGACCTCGCCCGCCGGCACCTTGAACCCTTCCGTATAGAGTTTGAAGTGATGGATCAGCGCTTCCATCGAACGCTTCATCTCCTCGCGGCGCGGCGGCACGATCTTTTGGTCTTGGATGACGACGGGTCCCTGCCCGTCCGGCGCATGCAGTTTTTCGATACACTGCTTCATGATGCGGACGGACTGGCGCATCTCCTCCATCCGGATGCAGTAGCGATCGTAATTGTCTCCGTTCTTGCCGATCGGAATGTCGAAATCGAGCTCGGCGTAGCATTCGTAGGGCTGCGCCTTGCGCAAATCCCATGCGGCGCCCGAGCCGCGCACCATGACTCCGGAAAATCCGCGCGCCCAGGCGTCCGCGAGCTTCACCACTCCGATATCGACATTGCGCTGCTTGAAGATTCGGTTCTCGGTGAGCAATTCTTCGAGATCGTCGCACACTTTCAAGAACGGATCGCAAAAGGCGGCAATGTCGTCGATCAGTTTGGGCGGCAAGTCCTGGTGCACGCCTCCGGGCCGGTAATAATTGGCGTGCATGCGGCTGCCGGAAGCGCGCTCATAAAACATCATTAGCTTTTCGCGCTCCTCAAACCCCCATAGCGGTGGAGTGAGCGCGCCGACATCCATGGCTTGCGTGGTGACGTTCAGCAGGTGAGACAGTAGCCGGCTGATCTCGTGATAGAGCACGCGAATAATCTGCGCGCGTTTGGGCACCGTAATGCCTAGCAGGCGCTCTATCGCGAGGCAGAAAGCATGTTCCTGCGAGAGCGGCGCCACATAATCCAGCCGGTCAAAATAGGGAACCGCTTGCAAGTATGTCTTGTGCTCGATCAGCTTTTCGGTGCCGCGGTGCAGGAGCCCGATATGCGGGTCGACCCGTTCGACCACTTCGCCGTCGAGCTCAAGCACGAGCCGCAAGACCCCGTGCGCCGCCGGATGCTGCGGCCCGAAATTGATCGTGAAGTTGCGCGATTGGGTCTCTGCCATCACGCCACCTGCGCGACTTTGGCGACTTTTGCTGCAAGCCGCGAATTGAACTTGTCCCACGTAACGATGCAACGCTCGTGGCGGCCTTCGCCGAGCATATCCATCCCGTCGTGCGCCTTCACCTTGAAGGTCACGCGAGGACCCGCGACTTCGATGCGGGCGACGTCGACCGTGACCGTCATTCCAGGCGGCGTGGCGGCGAGATGACTGATATCGACATGCACGCCGAGGCTGCCTTCGCCTGGATCGAGATGCTGCGCGAGAAGCTGCGTGCAGACCCATTCCATAAGCACGATCATGAAACTGGTGGCGAAGACCTTCGGCATCGACGCGATCTCGGGCGATTCCGGATAGGTATACGGGATGGTCTTGTTCTCCGGCACTTTGTAGGAGAACCGGTGCGTGAGGCCGGCTTTGAGCGTCGGCTTCATGTTACGATCCCTTGCCGCTCGATTTTTCGTCGCCGGGCAATACGTACTGGGTCCCTTCCCACGGCGAGAGAAAATCGAAGTTTCGGAATTCCTGATTGAGACGCACGGGCTCATAGACGACGCGCTTGAGACCGTCGTCGTAGCGCACTTCGACAAAGCCCGTCAGCGGAAAATCCTTGCGCAGCGGATAGCCTTCAAAGCCGTAGTCGGTCAGAATTCTCCGCATATCCGGATGGCCGTTGAACACCACGCCATAGAGATCGTAAGTCTCCCGCTCGTACCAGTCCGCGTTCGGAAAAACTTCGATGACCGAGGGCACGGCGGTCGAGTCGTCAGCCTCGATCTTTACGCGAATACGCGTGTTGTGTTTCGGCGATAGCAAATGATAGACCACGTCGAAGCGCCGATCGCGGCTGGGCCAGTCGACGGCGGTTATGTCGATAAGACACCAGAACTGACAGCGAGGATCGTCGCGCAAAAAGCGCATGACGGTTACAATCTCGGATGCCGTCGCCGTTACGGTCAGTTCGCGATGAACGACCGCGTAACCCGTCACCGAAGGACCGAGCGCGGCAGCAATCATTGTGCCGAGCGTGTCAAGCGTCTCATCCATTTTCAGCGTTCGATCGTGGCAGTACGGCGAATCTTTTTCTGGAGCAACAGCACGCCGTACAACAACGCCTCTGCGGTTGGAGGACAGCCCGGCACGTAGATATCCACAGGGACGATGCGGTCGCAGCCGCGCACCACCGAGTAGGAATAGTGGTAGTAGCCGCCGCCGTTGGCGCATGACCCCATGGAAATCACATAACGCGGCTCGGGCATCTGGTCGTAGACCTTGCGCAAAGCCGGCGCCATCTTGTTGGTGAGCGTGCCCGCGACGATCATCACGTCGGATTGGCGCGGCGAAGCGCGCGGCGCGAAGCCGAACCGCTCGGCATCGTAGCGCGGCATCGACATCTGCATCATTTCGACGGCACAGCAGGCGAGCCCGAACGTCATCCACATCAGCGAGCCCGTTCGCGCCCAGGCGATCAGATCGTCCGCGGCCGCGACAAGAAAGCCTTTGTCGGCAAGTTCGCCGTTGAACCCCGAAAAAAACGGATCGTCCGGCGGCGCGGCGGCGCGCGGATCGATCAATCCCTGACGGGGTTTGACGATGGCGGGTTCGCTCAATCCCATTCGAGCGCTCCCTTCTTCCACTCGTAAATGAATCCGACTGTCAGCACCGCGAGGAAGACCATCATCGACCAGAAGCCCGCCGCGCCAAGGTGGCCGAAGGCTGCCGCCCACGGGAAGAGAAAGCTGACCTCGAGATCGAAAATGATGAACAGGATCGCGACCAGATAGAAACGCACGTCGAATTTCATCCGTGCATCGTCGAAAGCGTTGAAGCCGCATTCGTACGCCGAGAGCTTCTCCGGGTCCGGCTGCTTGTAGGCAACGACGAAAGCCGCGATGAGGAGCGCAAGGCCGATGACCGCCGCGACGCCGATAAAAACGATGAGCGGCAAGTAGGCGAGCAGCAATTGAGTCAGCGATTGACCCATCGTGAACCCTTACTCCGGAGGCAAACAGGGACACACTCCCATATAGGGAACGCGTCCCGCGCGGCGCTATCCCGGGTGCAACGGATGTGCGCTG
>DASPWC010000210.1:0-6018 GCA_035622055.1 Xanthobacteraceae bacterium
CGCACGATTACGTGCGGCGATGTCGCGCTTTATACCGGGTTGTTCGGGGCGCGTTTCGCCGTGCAGTCCTCGGACGCTTTCGCCGGCGCGATCGGTTACCCGCGTTCGCCGATCGACGATTTGTTGGTCTTCCACATCGTATTCGGCAAGAGCGTTCCCGACGTTTCGCTCAACGCCGTCGCCAATCTCGGTTACGCCAATTGCTGCTTTCGCAAGCCGGTCTATCCGGGCGATACGCTTTACGCGCAATCCGAGGTCATCGGGCTGAAAGAAAATTCGAGCCGCAAGACCGGAATCGTTTATGTCCGGACGACGGGCTACAATGCGGGCGGCGCGCCGGTTCTCGAATATGTGCGCTGGGTCATGGTGCGCAAGCGCGACGAAGCCGCGCCGGCGCCGGGCAACCACGTCCCGCGTCTGCCGACCGCGCTCGAACCGAATGTGCTGGGCGAAGCCTGTCCCGCAATCGATATTGCCGCATACGATTTCACGCTTGCCGGGAGCCCATATCGGTTCGGCGATTATGGGGTCGGCGAGAAGATCGACCATGTCGATGGCGCGACCGTCGAGGAAGCCGAACATCAGATTGCGACGCGGCTTTATCACAACACCGCGCGCGTTCACTTCAATCAATTCGTCGAGGGCCAAGGACGTCTCGGCCGGCGGCTGATCTACGGCGGCCACGTTATTTCCTTAGCGCGCGCATTGTCGTTCAACGGGCTCGCCAACGCTTTTCATATCGCCGCCATCAACAGCGGCCGGCACGTGGCGCCGCTCTTTGCCGGTGGCACGGTCTTCGCCTGGTCGGAAGTGCTGGCCAAAGCAGAATTGCCGGGCCGGACCGATGTCGGCGCACTACGGCTGCGCACTATGGCGACGCGCGATCGCCCGTGCGCCGATTTCCCGTTCAAGACCGGCGATGACTACGATCCCGCGGTCCTGCTCGATCTCGATTATTGGGTTTTGATACCAAAGTAACAGGGATCCGATTACCGATTACTGATTACTTATTCCCGATCCCTGCTGCGCCCTTAAATGTTCGACCAGCCCGCGCGCATAAGCCGGCAATTCTTCGCGACGCTTCACGCAGATCGTCAGGTCGCGCACCGCCCAGGAATCGGACAGCACGACAGGCTTGATCGCCATAGTCCTGGCGACGCGGCGCGCCGTGGTCTCCGGCACGATGCCGATGCCGACCTTGCATTCGACCAGCCGGCACACCGCGTCGAAGCTGCGCAACTGTACCCGCAAGCGCAGAGGCCTGCCGACGCGAGCCGCCTTGCTGGCCAGGAATCGCTGCAAGGCGCTGGCGCGATCCAGCCCGACGAAATCGTGCTCCAGAACCTCCTCGAAACCGATCTTGGCGCGCTTGGCAAGAGCATGATCGCTCCCGACGACGAGCACAAAACGATCGCGACGGAACGGATAGGTCTCGAGCGCGCCGGCATCCACCGTGCCGGCGACGATGCCGATATCGGCCACACCTTCGGCAATCAAGCCGACGATCTCATCGCTGAGACGCTCCTCCAAGTCGACGCTCACATTCGGGTGCGTGGCAAGAAACGAACTCAGCGCCTCCGGCAGAAATTCCGTCAACGCATTGGTGTTCGACAGCACCCTGATTTGTCCCGTGAGCCCGTGGCCATAGGCGCTGAGATCTTCATGCAGGCGCTCCGATTGCCGCAGAATGGCGCGGGCATGCTGCAGCAGCGTGCGGCCCGCCTGCGTCGGCGCGACACCTTGGCGGCCCCGCGTGAGCAATGGCACGCCGAGCACTTCCTCCATGTTGCGGATGCGGGTCGAAGCGGCGGCAAGAGCAAGATGCGCGCGCTCCGCGCCGTGGGTGATGCTGCCGGCTTCGACGACATGCCGAAACAGACTGAGATCGGCGATATCGAAACGCATGGCGCTTTCCTTCGTATATTGCGAAGTAAGCTTTCATATATTGCCCATTGTATAAGGGAAATCCAGTCCTATTCTTTCGTGAAGTACGAAACCTAATCGGGTGCCGATCCGACTGGACCGGTGCCAAAGTCGAGCACCGGACGCACTTGGCGTTGCGGCAGCTACCCGAATTGGATAGGAACTGCGCCCAAGCGCCGCCGCTCCGCGCAAAGTCGGAATGACCATGATGGTCGAAACACGTTCGCTCGAACGTCGCGCGCCCGCCGAGCGGCCGCTGTCGCCGCACCTGCAAATCTACCGGCCGACGCTGACGATGATGATGTCGATCGTCCATCGCATCACCGGCTTTGCCAATTACTTCGGAACCCTGCTCTTGGCGTGGTGGCTGACGGCGGCGGCCAGTCCCAGCGCCTATGCCAAGTTCCAATGGTTTGCCGGCTCCTGGATCGGGCGGTTGATCCTGTTCGGCTATACCTGGAGCGTGATCCACCACATGCTTGGCGGCATCCGCCACCTGGTCTGGGATGCCGGGCGCGGCTTCGGACCGAAGGAGCGTGAATGGCTCGTCGCCGCCAATCTCATCAGTTCGATAGCGATCACGCTGCTGCTTTGGATTTTCATCACGCTCACGATGGGAGGCTCACAATGAGCGGGCCTGCCCATATCCGCACCCCGCTCGCACGCGTGCTTGGCCGCGGCACCGCCAGATCGGGCACCGAACATTTTTGGCGCCAGCGCCTCACCGCGGTCGCCAACATTCCGCTGACGATCGCAGCGCTCGCCATTCTCATCACGCTGCTTGGCCGCAATCAGGCGGCCGTGGCGCAAATCCTGGGTTCGGGCGCGGTCAGCATCATCATGCTGCTATTTGTCGTCTCGATCACGGTCCACATGCGGCTCGGAATGGCGGTGATCATCGAGGACTACGTTCACGACGATTCGGCCAAGCTCACTTTGCTGATGGCCAATACATTCTTCGCAATCGCCGTCGGCCTGACTTCGGTCTACGGCATAATCAAGCTTTCATTCGGACTGTAAGTCATGGCGGAGAGTGAAAAAAACGGCGGCGCCGCGCCGGCCATCGATGGCCGCGCCTATCCCATTGAGGATCACGTCTACGACGTGGTGGTGATCGGCGCGGGCGGCGCGGGATTGCGCGCCGTGGTCGGCTGCAGTGAAGCCGGCTTGCGCACCGCCTGCATCACCAAGGTGTTCCCGACGCGCTCGCATACCGTGGCGGCGCAAGGCGGCATCGCCGCCGCGCTCGGCAATATGGGCGAGGACGACTGGCGCTGGCACATGTACGACACCGTCAAGGGGTCGGACTGGCTCGGCGACCAGGACGCGATCGAGTATATGTGCCGCAGCGCGCCCGACGCCGTCTACGAACTCGAACATTGGGGGCTGCCGTTCTCGCGCCGCGAAGACGGCAAAATCTATCAGCGCCCCTTCGGCGGCATGACAACGCATTACGGCAAGGGTACCGCGCAGCGCACCTGCGCCGCGGCTGACCGTACCGGCCACGCCATGCTGCACACCATGTACGGCCAGGCGCTGCGGCACTCGACGGAATTCTTCATCGAATATTTCGCCATCGACCTCATCATGGACGATGAGGGCCGTTGCCGCGGCATAGTGGCGATCAATCTTGAAGACGGAACGATCCATCGTTTCGCCGCGCAAATGACTATCCTCGCCACGGGGGGTTACGGCCGCGCCTATGCTTCATGCACCGGCGCGCACACGCAGACCGGCGACGGCAACGCGATGGTGTTGCGCGCGGGGTTGCCGCTGCAAGACATGGAGTTCGTGCAGTTCCATCCCACCGGCATCTACGGCGCCGGCGTTCTCGTCACCGAAGGGGCGCGCGGCGAAGGCGCCTATCTTGTGAACGCATCGGGCGAACGTTTCATGGAGCGCTACGCGCCGTCCGCCAAGGATCTCGCCTCGCGCGACGTGGTCTCGCGCGCGATGACGATCGAGATCCGCGAGGGCCGCGGCGTCGGGCCGAAAAAAGATCACATCTTCCTTCATCTCGACCATCTCGATCCCGAGATTCTCGCCGAGCGCCTGCCGGGCATCACCGAATCGGCGCGCATTTTCGCCGGCGTCGATCTGACGCGCGATCCGGTGCCGATCCTGCCGACGGTGCATTACAACATGGGCGGGATCGCCACCAACTATCACGGCGAGGCCCTGACCAAAAAAAACGGCAACCCCGACACCGTCATACCCGGCCTGATGGCGCTCGGCGAAGCCGCTTGCGTTTCGGTACATGGCGCAAACCGGCTCGGCTCGAATTCGCTGATCGATCTTGTCGTCTTCGGGCGCGCCGCCGCGCACCGCTGCGCCGAGATTCTCACGCCAGGCGACAACCAGCCGGAATTGCCGAAGGATTCGGCGGACCGGCCGTTGTCTCGGCTTGACAAATTCCGCAATGCTTCGGGCGGCACACCGACCGCGCAGCTGCGGAACAAAATGCAACACGTCATGCAAAACAATTGTGCGGTATTCCGCACCGGCGAAGTGCTCGAGGAAGGCTCCGAGCTCATCCATCAGGTTTATGACGCCGTTGGCGAAGTGCGCGTTTCCGACCGTTCGTTGATCTGGAATTCCGACCTCGTCGAGACAATGGAATTCGCCAATCTGATCGAGCAAGCCGTTGTCACCATGGATTCAGCGGCCAATCGCACAGAGAGCCGCGGAGCGCATGCGCGCGAGGATTTTCCCGATCGCGACGATCATAATTGGATGAAGCACACTTTGTCCTGGCTCGATCATGCGACCGGCAAAGTCACGATCGATTATCGTCCGGTGCATACCTATACGCTCACCAACGACGTGTCCTATATCGAGCCCAAAAAGCGCGTGTATTGAGCGCGTACTCATTGAGGAAATCATGGCTCAGTTCACGCTGCCGAAAAACTCCAAGATCGTCGAAGGCAAGACCTGGCCGCGTCCGGCCGACGCCAAGTCGGACCGCGAATTCCGTGTTTATCGCTGGAATCCCGATGACGGCCGCAATCCGCGCATGGACACCTATTACGTCGACACCGGCGATTGCGGCCCGATGATTCTCGATGCGCTGATCTGGATCAAAAACAACGTCGACGCGACGCTCACTTTCCGCCGCTCATGCCGCGAAGGCGTTTGCGGTTCGTGTTCGATGAATATCGACGGCACCAATACGCTCGCCTGCACCAAGGCGATGAGCGAGATCAACGGCCCGGTGCGCATCTATCCGTTGCCGCACATGGCGGTCGTGAAGGACCTGGTGCCTGATATGACCAATTTCTACGCCCAGCATGCCTCGATCCAACCGTGGCTGCAGACCGTCTCGCCCACGCCGCGCAAGGAATGGCGACAGAGCCACGACGACCGGCAAAAGCTCGACGGGCTTTACGAATGCATCCTTTGCGCGTGCTGCTCGACATCCTGTCCGAGCTATTGGTGGAACTCCGAGCGCTATCTCGGGCCGGCGGCGCTATTGCAGGCGCTTCGTTTCATCGTCGATTCGCGCGACGAGGCAACCGGGCAGCGGCTCGACAATCTGGAAGATCCGTTCCGTCTCTACCGCTGCCATACGATCATGAATTGCGCCAAGGCCTGCCCCAAGCACCTCGACCCGGCAAAGGCCATCGCCGAGATCAAGCGCATGATGGTCGAGCGGCGGGTTTAGGTATCCTGACATTTTCGAGCGCCCGACCTCACTTGCGAGTCGGACTTTTATAATCGACGTCGGCGAAAATTCCGTACGAACCTTGTTCGTCGTTACAACTTTAATTTCCGCTTGCGCTGCGCGAGGGTGCGCAGCCGCAGCGCGTTGAGGCGGATGAAGCCTTCCGCGTCGCGCTGGTCGTAAGCGACCTTGCCGTCCTCGAAAGTCACGAGGTCCTGATCGTAAAGCGAATATTTGCTTTCGCGACCGACCACGCCGACATTGCCCTTGTAAAGCTTCAGGCGCACGCGGCCGGTGACGAATTCCTGGCTCTTGTCGATCGCCGCTTGCAGCATTTCCCGTTCCGGCGCGAACCAGAAGCCATAATAGATCAGCTCGGCATATTTCGGCATAAGCTCGTCCTTGAGATGCGCCGCGCCGCGATCGAGCGTGAT
>DASPWC010000211.1:0-2437 GCA_035622055.1 Xanthobacteraceae bacterium
GACCGCGACCAACGGCGTATCGGGCGGACCGCACGAAGCGCTTCTTTCTTTTGAGAACAACGCCGGGCTTCTGCTAGGCCCGCAATAGGCCGTAACCAGCACTTCATTCTCGCGGCACTCGACTGTGCAGGAGCCGGAGGAACAGTCGGACCGAACGATCCGCACCCCGGCGGTTCCGGGTGGCCCCGCCGGTCCCGTATCGCCCTTCGGCCCCGCAGGTCCGGCAGGACCCAAGTCGCCCTTTGCGCCCGCAGGTCCGGCGGGACCTGCATCGCCCTTCGGCCCGGCAGGACCAGTATCGCCCTGTGGGCCTTTTCCGCAGCCCGCCAATCCCGCGAGCAAGGCGACTGCAACTAACACGTGGGTTGCACGCATTTCAAAATCTCCCGTGAAAAATGGCCCGATACCGCAGCCTAAGGAAACCAAGCTGGACTAGCCGCCGAATGTTCGTCTCATCCCAGCCGCGATGAAAAATCTTAGACCCGGCCCGTCCGTCATTGATCTAAATCAATGCGCCCCGCGGCCGCGATAAATCTGCTGAAGCGGCAGTAAGCATAACCCGAGCAAGGAAGCGCCGATGAGCGCCGGTGACGAAATGGCCGCACACCTGGAAGCACCCGAACACCAATCGGACAGTATTGCTCCAAATCCCGACGATAAGTTTGACGAGTTTGATGAACGATTACGTTCCACTGTCCAGGATTTTCGTACAGGCGATCAATGGAAGCCCGTGGAGGATCTACAAAGCCTTCTTTCGCGGATAGATCATCAGCTCGACTACGAGACTTCCGAGCGCAGGGCAATTTATTACCGTCTTGTGGCGATAGAAAATGGGATGAAAAGGCGAGGCTCGCGAAAGTTCGCCCGCTACTTGGTCGCGATTTGCATCGGTGCTGCAGCCACCTTGGCCTGGCAATCTTACGGCGAGGCAATCAAGCGAACAATCGCGACAAGGGCCCCCGAACTTGGTTGGTCGGCTGAAACTAAACAGTTGATCGCCAGCTTCGTCCAGCAGTTTGGTTGGACGAAATCGTCGGGCGATGCCGTTCAGCCAACCGTGGCGGAGACGCCGAAAGCTGCGCCCATCGCGCAAATTCCATTAGAGGCGACTAAAACTTCCATCGCCTCCTCGTTCGATGCGGAGCAGGTGCATCAAATGACGCTGGATCTTGCCGCGTTGCGACAGACCGTCGAGCGACTCGCCGCGGGTCAAGACCAGCTGACGCGCCAGGTCGAGCAACTGCAGGCCGTGGACATGGAAACTCTTGCGAAGATTCCATCGCCTCCGCTGCAGTCTCCCGCAGCCCCGGCACACAACTCCGCGTCAACGGTGGCGCCGTCGTCGCGTCACCCATAAACCGCGCTCGCGGACTGATATCGGGCAAGTGTCGAAAGCGGGATGACAGCGTCGTGTCGCGCTAGCGGCTACCCCAAAGCCATTCGTGAACAGCGATTGAATGTCCGCTTCGGATCAAAAGCGGACATGTGACGTTTTCTCAGTTGTTCATGAGTACCCGTCCCAATCCAATACGCCGCTTGCACAACACGCGCCGGAATGCTGGTCTAAAACGACGGCGAAATGGGAGGGCGCGGCATGAAGGTGGGTGTTGCCGGTATTGGCAAAATGGGCGCGGCCATTGCGGCGCGGCTCATCGAAGTTGGCCACGAGGTAACGGTGTGGAATCTGACGCCCGACAAAGCGAAGCGCGTCGCCGGCGCTACCGGCGCCGCGACGCCCAGCGCCCTCGTCCGAAACGCCGACGTAGTCATCACGATCCTTACTGACGCCGCGGCCCTGGACGCCGTCTATAAAGGCCGGTCGGCATTGCTCGACGGCGACGTCGCAGGAAAATTTTTCATCGACATGAGTACCGTCTTACCCGCCACGGAAGTGGCGCTTGCCAACACTGTGCGCGAGAAAGGAGCGGCTTTCGTCGAGTGTCCCGTGGGCGGTTCGACAGGCCCGGCTCGGCAGGGAAAGCTCATCGGCCTTACCGGCGGCGAACAAGCCGACGTGGAGCGCGCTCGGCCGATTTTCGAGCAACTGTGCCGCCGGATCGAGCACGCCGGTCCTGTCGGCTCCGGCGCAATCCTGAAATTCGCGGTCAATCTGCCATTGATGGTCTATTGGCAAGCGTTGGGCGAGGCGCTGGCGCTTGCCCGTTTCGTCGCGATCTCTCCGGAGCGGCTTATGGATCTGCTCAGCGACACGTCAGGCGCGGCCGCGGCCTTGAAGGTGCGGGCGCCTGGAATCGCGGCAATGCTCAAGGGCGGCGACGCCGGTCCGGTCACGTTTAACATCGACGGCGGCGTCAAGGATATGCAATCGATGTTGGCCGAAGCCAAGTTGCGCGCTATCGAACTGCCCCTGGTCGAACGAACGCTCGCCTGCTACCAGGAAACCAAACAGCATCGCTCTGGCGAGGCCGAAATTTCC
>DASPWC010000212.1:0-2991 GCA_035622055.1 Xanthobacteraceae bacterium
AGATCGGGAAAAAAGCGCCGCGACCAGACAACCGGATTGCCGCGCTTGCCGTCGATCGTCGGCACGGCGATCAGCGCACCCTTGTCGGGATCGATCGCGCCGATCAAGCGGTCGATCAGGGCTGCGTCCACCTGCGGCATATCGCCGAGACAGACGATGGCGCCATCCACGTCCGCCGGCAACGCGGCGATCCCGGCCTTTAGCGACGTGCCGAGACCGTCGGCATAGTGCGGATTATGCACGAATTTGACGGGCAGGCTCGCAAGCGCCGTCTCGACGCGCTCGCGCTGGTGCCCGGTCACGACCACAACGGGCCGCGCGTGTGACGCAAGCACTTCCTCGGCGACAATGCGAACGAGCGGCCGCCCGCCGATGTCCTCCAGGAGCTTGTTCGGGCCGCCCATCCGGCTCGAGCGCCCGGCGGCGAGCACGACCCCAGCAAAGGCGCGCACGGGATGCAGCGGCTCCTCGCGCGGCTGCGGGCGCGTCACGATTTCCATCAGCAAGCCGCCCACGCCGAGCCCCGTGATATCCTCGCGCGGCACCGGCAATCCGGCTAGAAGGCGCATCAGCACCCAGTCGAATCCGTTTTCTTTCGGACTGCGCGCGCATCCCGGCGCGCCGAGAACCGGGCGCCCGCCGACCGCGGCCCCAATCATCAGCAAATTGCCAGGATCGACCGGCATGCCGAAATGCTCGATACGGCCGCCGATCGTTTCGAGCGCGGCGGGGATCACATCGCGGCGATCGGCGATGGCCGACGCACCGAACACGATGACAAGCTCCGCCCCGGCTTTGAGCACCTCGCCGATCGCTTGCGCTACCGCCTCGCGCTCGTGCGGTACGCGCCGTTCGGCGACAATCGCCGCGGCGGCCCGCGCCAGGCGTTCGGTGGTGATTTTCAAGGTTTTCTCGATGACCTTGCTGGCAAGTCCCGGCAGCAGCGTGGACACCACGCCGATTTTGCGCAGGCGATAGGGCGCGACACACAAAAGCTTGCTCGTCACTCCGGCAAGCGCGGCATCGCGCGCGCCCCCCGCAACCGCGAAGGGAATGATCTTAACCGTCGCGATCATTTCTCCGGCGACGACCGGCTTGTAAGCCGGCAGCGTCGCGAACGTGATCGCTTCGTCGACACGATTGAGGCGATCGATCGCATTCTTGTCGACGACCAGAACGCCCGCCGTTTGCGCAAACAGATTGGCGCGGCCGGTAAAGGCGCGTTCGACATGCACGCCCTCGCCTGCCACCGCGTTGGCGATTTGAGTGGCTGCGACATCCTCGGAGACATCGCCCGGCTCGAGCCGCGCGACGATGACCTCCGTGATGCCGGCAGCTTCCAGCGCGCCGACCTCCTCCGCGCCGATTGGCGTGCCTTTTTTGAGCACCAGGCCGCCCTGACGGATCGTATGCACGGCAATCGCGCCAAGCGCATCGTGCGGGGCGACCGCGCCGAATTTCATGACGCGGCCTTCACAACGGCGGGCTCGCTATCGACCTCTTCGCGCAGCCGCTCGGTAATTTGACCCATGATTGCTACTGCGATTTCGGCCGGCGACACCGCGCCGATGTCGAGCCCGATTGGGGCGTGAATACGGGAAATCTCGGCGTCGCTCCGCCCTTGCGCTTTGAGCCGCTCGATCCGGCGCGCATGCGTTTTTCGCGAGCCGAGAGCGCCTATATAGAAACAGTCGCGCGACAACGCGTGCAGAAGCGCGGGATCGTCGATCTTCGGATCGTGCGTCAACGCAACGAAGGCGGTGTAGCGGTCGACATTGAGCGCCGGCAACGCCTTGTCCGGCCACTCGGAAACTACTTTGACGTCGGGGAAGCGCTCCGGCGAGGCAAAGGCCGTGCGCGGATCGACGATGGTCACGTCATAGCCCAGAAGCTTGCCGACCGGCGCCAGCGCCTGACTGATATGAACCGCGCCGATAATGACAAGCTGCGGCGCCGGTGTATAAACGGTGAGGAAAACGCGGCCTTCAGCGGTATCTTCCATGCCGCTCTTGCTGGTGCGCAAATGCTCGGCGAGCGCGGGACGCAACGGGTCCTTCGCGATATCGGCGGCCTTCACCAGACGCTGCTTGCCGCTTTCGACATTGGTGACGACAATCGCCGCGCGGCGTGCGGTCCGTTCGGCGTTAAGAGCTGTAAGGATTTCGAGCTTCATCGTGTATCGGAGGGCGGAAGACAGAAGACGGAGAACAGAGGACCGATAAACAAGAAATGACGAGGTGGAATTTGTCGTCCGTCATCTGTCATCCGACTCACTCCACCTTCTCGACATAGACTCTTATCGTGCCACCGCACGAGAGGCCCACTTTCCAAGCGGTCTCGTCGGCGACCCCGAATTCCAGCATTTTGGGCTCGCCATTTTCGATCACGTCGAGCGCCTCGGTCACGACCGCACCTTCGACGCAGCCGCCCGATACCGAGCCCAGGAAATTGCCCTCTCCGTCGATGAGGAGGTTCGAGCCGACCGACCGCGGCGCCGAACCCCAGGTCTCGACCACCGTGGCGAGCGCGACTTGGCGGCCGCTTTTGCGCCAATCCTCCGCCGCTTTGAGGATGTCGCTATCCGTCGAAAGCATCTGCAATTCTCCAAAAGCTATTCGATCGCAATATAGTCACTCACGCCACTTTCCGCAGCCACGCCTTTGGATCGCCCAAACCGCCACCGCGATCCTGCAGCGAGGCCACAAGACCCGCCATCGATTCAAGATTGTGGATCGGCCGGAATTCATCGACAGCCGGCAGCATGGTCTTGATGCCCCGCGCGCGCGCTTCGAAGCCCTCGAAACGCAGCAGCGGATTGAGCCAGACAAGACGCCGGCAGGAGCGGTGCAGGCGATCGATCTCGAAGGCGAGCGCATCGTCGGCGTCGCGCTCGAGGCCGTCGGTGATCAGGAGCACGATCGCGCCTTGGGTGAGCACGCGGCGCGCCCACAGCTTGTTGAAGCTCCGCAGCGACGAGGCGATGCGTGTGCC
>DASPWC010000213.1:0-4680 GCA_035622055.1 Xanthobacteraceae bacterium
CATGTCGCGCGCAAATACGATCGCGGCTACGGTCATTTCACGACGCGGCAGAACATCCAATTCCATTGGATTAAGCTCGCCGAATTGCCGGATGCGATGGGCGAACTGGCAAGCGTCGGCATGCACGGCATGCAAACCAGCGGTAACAATGTCCGCAACATCACGACTGACCAGTGGGCGGGTGTCGCGCCCGACGAGATCGAGGATCCGCGGGTCTGGGCCGAGGTTATTCGCCAGCACGTGACGCTGCATCCCGAATTTTCGTTCATGCCGCGCAAATTCAAGATCGCCCTCGGCGCGTCGAGGCACGATCGCGCGGCGCTGCGCATCCACGATCTCGCCTTGCGGCTTCATCGCAATGAGGCGGGTGAAACCGGATTCGAAGTAATGGTCGGCGGCGGCCTTGGCCGGACGCCTTATCTCGCGCTGACGATCAAACCCTTCCTGCATACGCGCGACGTGCTGAGCTATGTCGAAGCGGTGCTGCGCACCTACAATCAATTCGGCCGCCGCGATAATATCTGGAAGGCGCGCATCAAGATACTCGTGCACGATCTCGGCGCCGAAGCCTTCGCCAAGGAAGTCGAGACGGAATGGCGAAGCATCAAGGACGGCGCGCTCGCCCTCGATCGGGCTGTGGTGTCGGAAATCGCCGGCCGCTTCCGCTACCCCGCCTACGAAAAGCTCGACGACAGCCCGTCGGAGCTTGCGCAGGCGCGGCGCGATGACCGCAATTTCGACGCCTGGATGCAGGACTGCGTGACCAATCACAAAGTCCCCGGCTACGCCATCGTCACGCTTTCGCTCAAGCCGGAGGGCGGCACGCCGGGCGACGCCACCGCCGCGCAAATGGACGATATCGCCAACCTTGCCGATTGCTACTCGTTCGGCGAAATCCGCGTCGGCCACGAACAGAATCTGGTGCTGCCGCATGTCGCGCAGCGCGACCTGCCCGCTTTATGGCGCGCGCTTGACGCGATCGGCCTCGCGCTGCCGAATGTCGGCTTCGTCACCGACATCATTTCATGCCCCGGCTTAGACTATTGCAGTCTCGCCAACGCGCGCTCGATCCCGATCGCGCAGGAAATCACGCGGCGGTTCCGCGATCTCGATATGCAGCGCGCGCTCGGACGGCTGCACATCAATATCTCAGGCTGCATCAATGCCTGCGGCCACCATCACGTCGGCCATATCGGCATTCTCGGGGTAGAGAAGAACGGCGAGGAGTTCTATCAGATCACGCTCGGCGGCAAGGCTGACGAGAATGCGACGCTCGGCGCGCTGATCGGTCCCGCGGTACCCTTTGCGCAGGTCGCGGATGTGGTCGAAGACATCGCCGCCGCCTATCTCGAACTGCGCCAAAGGCCGGATGAACTGTTCATCGACACTCTCAAGCGAACGGGTATCGAGCCGTTTCAGGAGCGTGTCTATGCCGCTCGTTGAAAACGGCCAGATCGTGGAAGATCGCTACGTCTATGTCGGCGAGGAACAGCCGATCCCGGATCGCGTGCCGGTGATCGTGTCGGCGAAACGTTTCCTCGAAAATGCCGACGCGCTCATCCGCCGCGACGGCTCGCTCGGCGTTGCCTGGCCGAACGACCGGCGCATCGCCGAATTGGCGCCGTGGCTCGGCCACCTGGCGCTGATTGCGCTCCAATTCCCGAAATTCCGCGATGGGCGCGCTTACAGCCAGGCGCGTCTGCTGCGCGAAACCTACGGGTTCGGCGGGACGCTGCGCGCCACCGGTGACGTGCTGCGCGATCAATTTCAGTTTCTCGTCCGCGCCGGTTTCAACTCATTCGAAGTGAAGAAGCCGGCCGATGCGGGCGTCTTCGCCGAGGCGGCCCGCCGCTATAGCGTGTTCTATCAGCCGAGCGCTGATGGCAGCGTTCCGGCGCAGCGGCGGCGCGTGCCGCGGGACGCTTCCGACCCGCCCTCCGCCGGCGGCGCGAAGTAACGCTTCATATTGTCGAAACGACACGCGAACGCGCCTCGGTCGTCGTCCCGGGGCGTCCAATCATTCCGGTGATGAGCCGATGATTGTTTCATTGGCGCAAAGCGGATGACGGTCGCGCCGGGATGTGCGAATAATGGACGCAATGAACGGCCCAGCCGGACCGAGTGCTTCCATCGAGCAAGATGCCGCCTGCAAACAATTGGTTGCCGCACTGGCACGCATTGCCGGCGGCGACCGCGCTGCGCTGCGGCAGGTTTATCGCGATACGTCCGCGAAACTTTTTGCCGTCTGCATGCGTATCTTGCACGACGAAGCCGAGGCCGAGGACGTGTTGCAGGACGTTTACATCACGGTTTGGCGGCGCGCAGGCACGTTCGATCCCGCGCGAGCAAGCCCGATCACGTGGCTCGTCGCCGTCGCGCGAAACCGCTCGATCGACCGGCTTCGCGCCGGCGCCGCGCGGAGCCAAACCCTCGATGAGGCCGCCGGCGTCAGCGACGATGCGCCGAGCGCGCTCGACCAGATCGAGAGCAGCGACGAGTACCGGCGCCTGATGAATTGCCTGGGCGAACTGGAGCTGCGTCACGCCGGCGCTGTCCGTTCGGCGTTTCTGGAAGGCGTAACCTACGAGGAACTGGCGCAGCGGATGAACGTGCCGCTTGGCACCATGAAGAGCTGGATTCGCCGCAGCTTGCTGCGGCTGCGGGAATGCCTGGAACAATGAGCGACGAGCCGACCATGGACTCCGACGATCATAGGCCCGTCGCGGGAGAGTACGTATTGGGTGTGCTCAGCGAGGCGGAGCGCCGCGCTTTCGAAGCGCGGATGGCGCGCGATCCGCGGCTCCGCGCCGAGGTCGAATACTGGGAGGAGCGGTTTGGCGCGCTCGCGTCCGAGGTCAAGCCGATCGATCCGCCGCCGCATGTCTGGGCGAACATCGAGGCGGCGATCGCTGCACGCTCCGGCCGCGGTTCGCTTTGGCAGAATCTTTCTTTCTGGCGATGGGCGACAATTGGATCGGCGGCGGTCGCCGCGGTAAGCCTCATGGTGCTCGCTTATATTGCACGCGCGCCCGCACCTAGTCCTCCGCTGATTGCGAAGCTCGAAGCAAGCGGCGGACAGGCGAGCTTCGTCGCCACGGTCGACTCCAAAAACACGGGCATGACCATCGTTCCGGCCTCGGTGCCAGCGGTGAACCAGCGCGCGCTCGAGCTGTGGCTGATCGCCCCCGGCGAAAAACCGCAATCGCTGGGCCTGATCGAGCCCGGCCGCCCGGTTCATATCGCGGTGCCGGCGCGCCTCGTCCAAGGCATCGCGCCGCAGGCCACGCTTGCGGTTTCGCTGGAGCCGCCGGGCGGCTCGCCGACCGGCCAGCCGACCGGCCCGGTGATCGCCAGCGGCAAGCTCACAAATCTGTGATCGAGCGCCGGCATCCCGGTGGGTCCCGCCTCCGTAGCTAACGTCGCAGCCCAATCAAGGGCGACGTCAAGCTTCTGGAGGATTCAATGAGTTTCAATCGAAAAATCGCATTCACGACCGCTGCGATCGCAGCCTTCGCAGTTGGTTTCATTGCGGTGCCTTCGGCTTTCGCTCAATCGATGGGCGAGAAGACCGTCATGGTCGGCGGCGCCGCGATGTATCCCAGCAAGAACATCATCGAAAACGCCGTCAACTCAAAGGACCACACCACGCTCGTCGCTGCCGTGAAGGCGGCGGGTTTGGTCAATACGCTTGAAGGTCCCGGCCCATTTACGGTTTTCGCGCCGACCGATGAAGCCTTTGCCCAGCTGCCCAAGGGGACGGTCGAGACCCTGCTGAAGCCGGAGAACAAAGACAAGCTGGTCAAGATTCTCACCTACCATGTGGTCCCGGCCGACGCGATGGCCAACGCCATCAAACAGATGATCAAGGACGATGGCGGCAAGCACACGATCACCACCGTGTCCGGCGGCAAGCTCGTGGCGATGATGAAGGGCGAAAAGATCGAGCTGCAGGACGAAAACGGCAATGTCGCCACCGTGACCATTGCCAACGTCAAGCAGTCGAATGGCGTCATTCACGTCATCGACCACGTTCTGCTGCCGAGATAATCGACGCCAAAGCGCACGATTTGGAAGCACGCTGTGCAAACGAGGCGGCGCATTCTCGCGATGCGCCGCCTTGCTCTTTCATCGGGCCTCGAGATACCGGCGCTATTCCCGTATCCGGGCAACTTGCTATGATCCGCGGCTTCATTTTTTAACGAGGCCGTCATGTCTTTTGTCGTTGCAGTGATCGCTCCCGGCGCGATGGGCGCCGCAGTCGGAAAAAGACTCGCCGATAACGGAGCGAAGGTCCTCACCTCGCTTGCTGGCCGGAGCCGCGAGACGCAGGCGCGTGCAAAAGAGGCCGGCATGGTTGCGGCGCCGGACGAAGAGATCGCGCGCGCGGATTTCATTCTCTCGGTCCTGCCGCCTAGCGATGCGCTGGCGCTGGCGGAACGTTTCGCGCCGGCGCTGACGGCGAGCAATGCGAAGCCCATTTATGTCGATTGCAACGCGATCAATCCGAAAACGGTCGAGCGCGTGGCGGCCGTCATTGCGCCCACCGAATGTCCGTTCGTCGACGCCGGCATCATCGGCCAGCCGCCGAAACCGGGCGACGCCGGCCCGCGCATTTACGCCTCCGGGACCGCCGCGCCGCGCTTTGCCGCGCTGCGCGACTATGGGCTCGATATCCGCGTC
>DASPWC010000214.1:0-2928 GCA_035622055.1 Xanthobacteraceae bacterium
CTCTCCCGTCTGCCGCTCCGTATTGCTACGGCGCTCGACTTGCATGTGTTAGGCCTGCCGCCAGCGTTCGCTCTGAGCCAGGATCAAACTCTCAAGTTGGATGAGAACTTTTCCCGGCTGATCACAACGTTTGACGAGGTCCACACCAGTCACTTGCGTGACCGGGTGTTGACCTGAAACGTCGACCGCCGAAGTCTCTTCCTGGCCATTTCCGCAAGGGCTTCCCCGATACAAGGGCTTCCCTTCGCGAAAAGCGGCCCGCAAGGACTCCGCCGTCCACGTTTCTCTTTCTTCCGATTCACCTGTCAAACAGCCCGGAACCTTGCAGCCCCGTCGAAAACCCGGCAAACGCCGGAGCTACGCAACAAGAAACAGAAGCCCACACATTCGACGCAGCGACGCGAACATGGCCACGAGAGCATGGCCGGATGCTCGGTCACCGTGTGAACAGTGAGGGGCTTCGCAGACGCGCCATCGCGCCAAGCGGCGGCGCGCCCAAGAGGTTCTATATAGGCGTCGGCACCCGTTATTGTCAACCTTTCGGCCGCGAAAAGAAGCGATGCGAAGGTATAAGAAAGCGGCAATTTCCATCTGGCTTTCGCCGCGGCCGGCAAGACGTCGCGGCAGCTTCGTTTGCATCGCGCTGCCTTAGCGAATTCATCCGGCCACGGCCGTTCGCGCCGCACTGCGGCCACATTCCTCCGTCGTTCTTTGTGGTTGTTGTCGGGGATGTCGCGGTAGGGGGGTAAGCGACAGCATCACTTGAGCTTTTGGGCTTTGAGGCCCGCGGGTCGGCGATCGCCGTTACGGCAAAGATCGCACCCGCGAGGACCACAAGGATGTATGGCGACTGTATTCGGGCGCGGCCCGATCGGGCGCCGCGAATGTTGCGTGACCCGAATGTTTGCGTGACTGAGGGCATGATCCGCAGAATGCGCTCTAGGCTCGCAATCCGGGATCGTAATCAGGGGACGTGGTCGGGGGGACCTGTTCTTGGACCAAGCTAGACTTCGTGGCGTAAAGAA
This sequence comes from Xanthobacteraceae bacterium, assembly GCA_035622055.1. Taxonomy (GTDB): domain Bacteria; phylum Pseudomonadota; class Alphaproteobacteria; order Rhizobiales; family Xanthobacteraceae; genus BOG-931. The sequence continues at coordinate 1,026 of DASPWC010000214.1, forward strand.
TTCCCGAAGGTTCTCGACCGAGGTGATCGATCTCGGTAACGAGCCGCCGCTTTCGGCGGACGGCGGCGGTTTCGATCGCCGCCGCCTCTCGGTGCAATGGTTCAGCGGAACGATCCTGACCGGATTGTGCGGCGCCGCCCTTATGGCCGGCGCAGTATTCGCTTCGCTCGACGGCGAGACGACTTTCGCCAGCGCCCCTGAGCGCATGGAAACCGCGCTGCGCGGCGCCATCAGCAGCATCGGCGACCGGCTGAGCGGGCTGCGCAAGACCGATCGGCTTCCCGCGCTGAGCGAGCCGAGCGTGGCGCGCCAAATCTTGCGCGTTCCCACTCTATCGCACCTGCGCGAACGCGAGCTGGTGCATGTGCGTCCCTATGTGCGCGTTGGCGGCAACCTTTCGCTGACGGTCACCGACCTCTCGGCGAATATTCCGCCCTACAATCCGCAAAAACTGCTTGCCGACTCGGTGAGCGGCGGCGACGACCGGCCCCCCGCCGCCGAACCGGATGCCGAGGTTTCGTTCGTCACCTGCGACCTGGCGTCCCCGCCGCCGAAGGGAGCCAAGGTGACATCCGGCGCCTGCGATCTCAATTCGCTGCTGGCAAAGGTCAAGCCGTCGACGCAATTGCCGCTCGATCAAGTGCTGACGAGCGTACACGAAGCCGCGGCGCAGATCGGAACCGGCTCGACGCTGGCGCGCAACCCGGACGGCACGCCGAACATCAAATTGAGCTATGCCGCGGACAATGATCCGGGCGCCTATTTCGGCTTCGTGCCGCGCGTGGTGCCGGAGAATGTCACGCTTTTGCCGAAGACCAACCAGCTCAACGGCGCCGGCGACTGGAGCGAGCGCGTGGTCACGGTCAAAAAGGGCGAGACGGTCGGTTCCATCCTGCGCGAGCTTGGCGCGCTGCCGGAGGAGATCAGGCAGATCATCGCGGTGATCGGGCCGGTCGCGCTCGAGGGTGGCGTCAAGGAAGGGCAAAAGCTGCGCGCGTTGACGGCGCCCGCGGGCCTCGGCCACATGGAGCCGCTGCGCGTGATCGTCGCCGGCGACAACGGCATCATCGCCGCGGTGGCCTTGTCCGATGTCGGCAAATACGTGCCCGTCGACATCCGCAACATCGATACCGCCGAGGCGGCGGCCGACAACGGCGAGGAACAATCGACCGACGACGACAGCGGCGTGCGGCTCTATCAGAGCCTCTACCAGACCGCGCTGCGCAACAGCGTGCCCGATCCCGTGATCGCCGAATTCGTTCGCATCTTTTCCTACGACGTCGATTTTGAGCGCAAGGTGACGCCGGGCGACAGCTTCGACGTGCTGTATTCGGACGACGAGGGCGGCGAAGGCAGGAACCAAGTGCGTTATGCGTCGCTCACCGTGGGCGGCGAGACCAAGAGGTATTATCGCTACCAGACCGCCGACGACGGCGTTTACGACTACTACGACGAAAACGGCGTCAGTTCGAAAAAGTTCCTGGTGCGCAAACCCGTCGCCACCGGCGCCGTAACATCGCCGTTCGGCTGGCGCACGCATCCCTTGCTTCACGTCAGCGAACTGCATACCGGAGTCGATTGGGGCGCGCCCTACGGCACGCCGATCTTCGCCGCCGGCAACGGCGACATCGAAGAAATCGGAACGAAAGGCGGCTACGGCAAATATGTCCGCATTCGCCATGCCAACGGCTACGAAACCGCCTACGGCCACATGACCGCGTTCGCGCGCGGTCTCGACGTCGGCAGCCATGTCCGGCAAGGTCAGATCATCGGCTTCGTCGGCTCGTCCGGACTATCGACGGGCTCGCACGTGCATTTCGAGATCATCGTCAACGATCGTTTCGTCGATCCGATGCGGATCAAATTGCCGCGCGGCCGCGTGCTCGACGGCGCGGCGCTCGCC
>DASPWC010000215.1:0-2346 GCA_035622055.1 Xanthobacteraceae bacterium
GCGCTCTATGAAAAGCTCGTGCTCGACGGCTTCCAGGCCGGCCTGTCCTGGATCACCATTCTGCGCAAGCGGGAGAATTTCCGCCGCGCTTTCGATGGCTTTGTTCCGGAAAAGATCGCCCGTTACCGGCCGGCGAAGATCGAGCGCCTGATGCAGGACGCTGGCATCGTGCGCAATCGCGCCAAAATCGAAGGTGCCGTGCTTTCGGCGCGGGCGTGGCTCGATGCCATGGAAGAGGGCTCAAAATTTTCCGAGCTGTTGTGGAATTTCGTCGACGGACGCCCGAAGATCAACCGCTATCGCAGCACCCGCCAAGTGCCGGCCGAAACCGCCGTTTCCCGGGCGATGTCCAAGGAGCTGACGCGCCGTGGCTTCAAATTCTGCGGCCCGACGATCGTCTACGCTTTCATGCAGGCGGTTGGCATGGTCAACGATCACCTTGTGTGCTGCTACCGTCATGAGGCGGTGCAAAAATTCGTCAAATAGAGCATGTGCGCGCATCTCGGGAGGCCTCGCGCAGAAAGATCGCGGCCGGCGGCAAACCGCCGGCTCGACGCGGTCGGCTTGCCGCGGGCATGGCAGCGGATGTTGTCCGGGCGTCGGCTCGACTTGCTCGATCCATCGCCGCTCGACATCGAGATCGAGGACATTGCCCATGGACTCGCCCGCGTGGCGCGCTGGAACGGACAAACCAGCGGATCGCACATCTACTCCGTCGCACAGCATTGTTTACTGGTCGAAGCGCTGGCGCGCGCCCGCGTTCCGCACCTGGAGACAAGCCGGCGCCTCGCCGTTTTGCTGCACGATGCACCGGAATACGTCATCGGCGACATGATCTCGCCGTTCAAGGCCGTGATCGGCGACGCCTATAAGGCTATCGAACAGCGGCTCCTGATTGCGATCCATTTGCGCTTCGGACTCCCGTCAAAATCGGCGCCGGAGCTCGAACAGTTGATTAAATCCGCCGACCGGCAAGCGGCCTTTCTCGAAGCGACTCGGTTGGCCGGCTTCGAACCAAACGAGGCGCGCCGCTTTTTCGGGCGTGCACCCAAGTTTTCGGCGGCAATGGAACGCGATTACCTGAAGCCGTGGCCGGCCGAAACGGCGCAAACGCGTTATCTGGAGCGATTCAGCAAGCTCGCCGGCAAAGGGCGCGATCAGACGACACACTTGCGCCACAGCGAATAAGTTTACAAGATTCTGTCATGATTCACGTATGCTCCCTTGCGCGGCTTCACGAGACCGTCGAGGAGACCGGCGCGCGTCATATCGTGTCGCTTATTGGCGATGAGTCGCGCGTGGCGCGGCCGTCTTGCGTTCCGCCGCAAAACCATTTGTGGCTACGCATTCACGACATCGCCGCGCCACTCGATGGTTACATCATGCCGGGCGAAGAACATATCGCCCAGCTTCTCGATTTCGTGCGCGAGTGGGACCGCGGCGCACCGCTGGTGGTCCATTGCTACATGGGGATCAGTCGCTCGACCGCAGGCGCATTCGCAAGCGTCTGCGCGCTCAATCCCTGCCGCGACGAAGCGAGCATTGCGCAAGCCTTGCGCCGCGCCTCGCCAACCGCTTCGCCAAATGCGCGCATCGTCTCGCTTGCCGATCGCTTGCTCGGCCGCGACGGCCGCATGATCGCGGCCATCGATAATATCGGGCATGGCGTGCTGACCGCGGAAGCGGCGCCGTTCCAGCTCGAAGTGGAGTAAGAATTATAGCGGCTACTCGGCGAGCGACGGCCGCAGCATCGTCCGCGCGTTTAAAACCGGAGTTACCGAAAGCGGTTCGGAACGGCGGCTAATCAATTGGCTACGCGGGTTACGCTGGTAGAAATCGCAATAAGCGAAATTCAACCCGGAAAGCGATCCGCGAAAGCTCTTGTAGTCTAGCCTATCCACACGGAAGCACGGCGTGAACGGCAATCCCGCCAAATGCGCGCACATCGATTGCCCGTCGACCCTGATCGTGCCTGCAGGCAGCGTGGCGAAGCGAATTGGACCCTCACCGCGCATCCTTATGGTGCCGACGACCGAACCGTCGGCAAAAATGCGTCCCACGCCTGCCGTACCCTCAAAGCAGGTATAGGAAAACAGTTTGCCCACGACAAAAGCGCGAGCCTGCTCGGGCCCAAGCTCTTCCGCGGTGGCCACGCCGGCCCCCAATATGCCGGCCGCGAGGATACACGCGCAGACCAAGGACACACGCACAGACATCGGCCACTCCACCCCTGCAGCTAGGACGATGTTAACAAGATTTCTTAACCGCCCCCTTACCATAGCGGGACCTCATGTTCGCCGGAAATCATAGCGAAATTCTGAAGCGGTTACCCGATTTTAACCACAA
>DASPWC010000216.1:0-9845 GCA_035622055.1 Xanthobacteraceae bacterium
AAAAATACATTGGTCTAAAACAAGGAGCGTAGCGTGACGGTTTCCTCCAGAACCCCGTTGCTCGACCAAATCAAAACCCCTCAAGACCTAAGGCGCCTCGAACCAAGCCAGCTGCGGCAGGTTGCGGATGAGTTGCGCCAGGAGACGATCGACGCTGTCGCTGTCACCGGTGGCCATCTTGGCGCCGGCCTCGGTGTCATCGAGCTAACGGTCGCGCTGCATTATGTCTTTGATACGCCGACTGACAGGCTGGTCTGGGACGTCGGTCACCAAGCTTATCCGCATAAGATTCTAACCAACCGTCGCGAACGCATCCGAACGCTGCGTCAGGGCGGCGGCCTTTCCGGTTTCACCAAGCGAGCCGAGAGCGAGTACGATCCTTTTGGCGCTGCGCATTCTTCCACTTCGATTTCCGCCAGCCTGGGCATGGCGGTCGCGCGCGATCTTCAGAACAAGCAAAACAACGTCGTTGCCGTCATCGGTGACGGTGCGATGTCGGCCGGCATGGCCTACGAGGCCATGAACAATGCCGGCGCCATGAACTCGCGCCTGATCGTGGTGCTCAATGACAATGACATGTCGATCGCCCCGCCGGTCGGGGCGTTGTCGGCGTATCTCGCGCGTCGCGTTTCGGGGCGCGGCTATCATCGGCTTCGTAAGTTTTTTCACCAGGTCGCCAAGCGCCTACCGACGAAAATGCTCGAACAGCGCGCACTGGCGATGGAAGAATATGCTCGCGGTCTCGTCACCGGCGGAACTCTGTTCGACGAGCTCGGCTTTTTCTATGTCGGCCCGATCGACGGCCACAACATCGACCACCTGTTGCCGGTGCTGAGGAATGTCCGCGACACCAGGAACGGACCGATTCTGGTTCACGTCGTGACGCAGAAAGGCAAGGGCTACGAGCCGGCGGAAAAATCCGCCGACAAATACCACGGCGTCGTTAAATTCGACGTCGCCACCGGTGCACAGCAAAAGTCGAAAACCGGCGCGCCACAATACACAAAAGTCTTCGCCGAGAGCCTCATCAAGGAAGCACGCAAGGATGACAAGGTCGTCGCCATCACCGCGGCGATGCCGTCGGGCACGGGGCTCGATCTGTTCCAAAAAGAATTTCCGAACCGGACGTTCGATGTCGGCATTGCCGAGCAGCATGGCGTCACTTTCGCCGCCGGCCTCGCAACCGAGGGGTTCAAACCGTTTGCTACGATCTATTCCACCTTCCTGCAGCGCGCTTACGATCAGGTCGTGCACGATGTAGCTATCCAGCGCCTGCCGGTGCGTTTCGCCATGGATCGCGCAGGACTGGTCGGCGCCGATGGGCCAACCCATGCCGGCGCATTCGACGTCGCCTACCTCGGGTGCCTGCCCGGTTTCGTGCTGATGGCAGCCGCTGACGAGGCTGAGCTGGTGAACATGGTCTCGACCGCCGTAGCGATCGACGACCGTCCCTCCGCGCTGCGCTATCCGCGCGGCGAAGGCACCGGCGTTCCTATGCCGGCCGAGGGCAAGCCGCTCGAAATCGGCAAGGGCCGGATCATCCGCGAAGGCACGAAGATCGCGATTTTCTCTTACGGGGCGAGGCTCGGCGAATGTCTCAAGGCGGCGGACGAACTTGCTACCTACGGCCTATCGACGACGGTTGCCGACGCGCGTTTTGCCAAGCCTCTCGACGTTGACATGTTGCTTCGCCTTGCGCGCGAGCATGAAGTTCTGCTCACGATCGAAGAAGGCTCGATCGGCGGCTTTGGCGCCTACGTAGTACAGACCCTAGCCGAGCATGGCGTCCTCGATCGCGGGCTCAAGATCCGCTCGATGGTTTTGCCGGACGTGTTCATCGATCAGGACTCGCCGAACGCGATGTATGCCGAGGCCGGCCTTGACGGCAAAAGCATCGTCGCCAAGGCGTTTCAAGCGCTTGGGCAGAACATACGGGGTGAGGTCGTCAAGCTCGCCTGAGGGTGAGCGACCGGCTATTTCCCCCTTTTGTCCGCGAAGGTGGTGAGGTCGTCAAGCTTGCCTGAGGTGAGCAACCGGCTATTTCCCCGTGTGTCCGCGAAGGTGGTCATCGCCCGCGTGTTCTCGTACAGCTAAGACGAGCGGGCCTTGAGTGCCGATGGTCGATCTACCATGATCCACCGAGACCGTGCCGATCGTCTTTTGGTCGCACGTGGGCTGTTCGAGAGCCGCGCCCGCGCGCAGGCGGCGATCGCCGCCGGCCGCGTTACCGCTGATGGTAGCGTGGTCCGTAAAGCCTCCGAAGAGATTTCCTCGGCCGCCGTCATCGCAGCTGAACCCGAGCATCCCTATGTCTCCCGCGGAGGCGTCAAGCTCGCCGCCGCACTCGACCATTTTTCTCTCGATGTTAGCGGTCGTACTTGTCTCGACGTCGGCGCTTGCACGGGCGGCTTCACCGAGGTGCTGCTCAAGCGCGGGGCGAAGTGCGTCTATGCGGTGGACGTAGGCCAAGGCCAATTGCATCCGCGCCTGCGCGGGCATAAGCAAATTTTATCAATCGAACAAACCGACATCCGCAAGCTCGATTCAGCACTTTTGCCCGCGCTGGCTGACTTTGCCGTCGTGGACGTGAGCTTTATTTCGTTGAAGCCTATATTGCCGCACCTTGACCGGTTGCTGGCGACCCATGCCACGATCGTCGCGCTGATAAAGCCGCAATTCGAGACCAACCGTCGCAACCTTAAAAAAGGAATCGTTCGTAGCACGTCCGTTCACGCCGCCATTTGCGAGGACATCGCCGCGGCAATGACAAAGCTTGGCTGGGAACCCAGCCACCCGTTCGCCTCGCCGATCCTCGGAGGCAACGGCAACCGCGAGTTTTTCATCGAGGCCGAGCGTGGTTGAACGCCTGGTGATCGATCGGCTCGGCCATCGCGGCGATGGGATTGCGGACGGACCGGCTGGCCCGATCTATGTGTCAGATACGTTGCCGGGCGAGACCGTCGAAGTTCAACCCATTCCCGGCCAACCCGACCGGCGGCAACTTCTTAATATTGAAAGGCCCAGTGCACAGCGCGTCGCGCCAATTTGCCCCCATTTCGGTATTTGCGGCGGCTGCGCCCTGCAACACTGGGATGACGCGGCGTACCGCGCCTGGAAGCGGAATTTGGTGGTAACCGCGCTGCGTCAAGCCGGCATACAAACCGAGGTCGGCGAAATGATCGACGCTCATGGAGACGGCCGCCGGCGCGTCGTCTTCCACGCGCGGCACGGCGTCCACGATGTTCTTGAGGTCGGCTTTTCGGCGGCGCGCGACCATCATGTAATCGCGATCGATCGGTGTCCGGTTCTGGCAAAAAGCCTCGATGGCGCGCTCAAGGCGGCTTGGACGATTGCGGAATTGCTTGGCCCAACGCGAAAACCGCTCGATATCCACATAACGGCCACGGATGAAGGGCTCGACGTCGACGTGCGCGGGTCGGGTCCGCTGGCCGCGCCGACGACGACTGCCTTGGCGCAGGCAGCTCAGCGACACAATCTCGCACGGCTGACTCGCCACGGCGAGCTGATCGCACAGGCGCGAGCCCCGTCGCTACGCATGGGCGCGGCGAGGGTGCTGTTGCCGCCCGCCGCGTTTTTGCAATCGACCACGGAAGCCGAGTCCGTGCTGTCGCGGCTGGTTCTGGATGCATGCGCCGAAACCAAGGAGGTTGCCGACCTTTTTGCCGGTATCGGGCCGTTTGCGCTGCGGCTAGCTGCTGCCGCCCGCGTGCGCGCCTTCGACGCGGACGAAGATGCCATCTCCGCGCTCAACCGTGCCGCCAAAACGACCGCGGGATTAAAGCCGGTCGAAGCAGAACGGCGCGATCTCTTCAGATCTCCCCTATCGGGCGCTGAACTCGCGCGCTTCGACGGCGTCGTATTCGATCCGCCACGCCAAGGCGCACAGACGCAGTCGCGTGAGCTTGCCGCGAGCGGCGTTCCCAAAATCGTCGCGGTGTCATGCAATCCTGGCACATTCGCGCGCGACGTGCGCGAATTGATCGACGGCGGCTATCACCTGTCGGCGGTCACACCCGTCGACCAGTTTCGTTACTCGGCGCATGTCGAGATCGTTGCGCGGCTTGAAAAAAGCACGTGATCGCACTTCGGATTTCATGATATTTGAGCCTCCGCTCAACACCGTCTCAGCACCAAAGGATCACCCAAAAATGGCTAGCGTCCTGTTTTCTCCTATCACGATGCGTGGTCTCACCTTGGCCAACCGCGTCGTGGTATCCCCGATGTGCCAATACAATTCCAATAACGGCTCCGCCAATGATTGGCATTTGATGCATCTTGGCAGCTTTTCCCTCGGTTGCGCCGGGCTCGTGATGTGCGAGATGACCAACGTCAACCCGCAAGGCCGGATATCGCCGAAATGCGCGGGCCTTTGGTCCGATGACAATGAAGCGGCGCTCAAGCGCGTTCACGACTTCTGCCGGACCTATGGCGTAGCCAAGCTCGGCGTTCAGCTCGCCCATGCCGGCCGCAAAGGTCCGACGACGCCGCCCGCGGCCGGCGGCAAGCCTATTTTGAGCAAAGAGGAAGGCGGCTGGACGCCTGAGGCGCCTTCGGCGATTCCCTACGATACCGGCTGGCCGACGCCACACGCGATGACCAAGGACGGCATTAAGCGTTGCATCGAAGAATTCGCCGCCGCCGCCAAGCGTGTCGAGCGGATCGGTTATGACGTCATCGAATTGCATGGCGGCCATGGTTATCTTCTGCATCAATTCATGTCGCCGATTTCCAACCGTCGCACCGACGAATACGGCGGCTCGACTGAGAACAGGATTCGCTTTCCCATCGAGGTTTTCGAGGCGGTACGAAAGGTCTTTCCCGAACAAAAGCCGATCGGCATGCGGATCTCTGCGACCGATTGGGTCGACGGCGGCTGGACGCCGGAGGAGGCCGTAATCTTGGCCAAGGAGCTCAAGAAACGCGGCATGGATTATATGGACGTCTCCAGCGGTGGATTAGATCCGCGGCAAAAAATCCCGTTGGCGCCGGGCTATCAGGTCCCGTTCGCCGAGAAAGTAAAGAAAGAGAGCGGCATCATTACCATGACCGTCGGGCTGATCGCCGGGTATCGGCAGGCCGAAGATATAGTGGCCTCGGGCAAGGCTGACCTAATTTGTTTGGCACGCGGGGCGATGTGGGATCCGCGCTGGGCATGGCACGCCGCCGAGGAACTCGGCGCCGAAACTCCTTATGCGTCGAAGATGATGGGCTGCCATCCGAAACTGCGGCCGCAATTGTTCCCGAACAGAGCGCAGGCGGCGAGCTGACCGGCGCGATGCTGCTACATAACGTAGAGCCGATCCGGTAGCTCGTTCGGAGAGCCGTCCGGCGGTGCGTGCACCGCCAGTACGGCGCCGCACCGCTCCACGGCCGCGATTAGTCCGGCCGTGACACGGCCATCGCGCATGTGCGCGGTCAGGGCGTCCACCGCCTCCTGCCATTCCGTATGTTGCACCTTCGCGGCGATACCTTCATCGGCGACAATCCTCACATAGTGCTCGGCAAGAGAAACAAAAATCAGCACACCGGTCCGGTTTTTCGTCCGGCTGATGCCGCGCACTACAAACTGTTCAAGCGCGGCGCGGTGAGCACGCGCCCGCTGTAGCGCACGCGGGACCAGCCATAACCGCACTGGCATCCAGGAGAAAGCAAGGCCGGCAATAATAAAAACGGCCAGTTGAAGTAGAAAAATTCGCTGTACGCTCCACTGCGTGAAATGAATAAGCGGCCACGGCGTGAACAGCGCCAGCGCGCTCGCCCACAGAATCGGGATATGGGCGTAGGCCGATGACGAATGCGCGAGCACGCAGACAATCTGGCCACTGGTGCGTTTTTCGGCTTCGCGGATCGCGGCCGCGACAGCCTCGTGATCTGCCGGCGTAAAATCCATTACCAGCCCCCCGAAGCGCCGCCGCCACCGGACCAACCGCCACCGCCGGAAAAACCGCCACCGAACCCGCCGCCAAATCCTCCACCCCAGGACGACGGCCCGCCATAAGGAATGAAAATGGGACCGACGCCGCGCCTTCCGACACCACCCGGTCCGCCGCCACCCGCATTGCGGATCAGATACCAGCAGAAGAAGATAAACAGCAGCAAGAACAAAAGCGAAAACAGCCCGTCAAAATCTCCCGAGGCATCGTCCTGCCGAACGTCGATTTTGGGCTGCCAGTCGGCGGTATCGCCGCTTAACACACTGATTATGCCGTCGACGCCGCGCTGGACGCCCCCGGGAAAATCTCCGGACTTAAAGCGCGGAACGACGGCACTCGAAATGATCACCGACGATAGAGCGTCGGTCAGCGTGCCCTCGAGTCCGTAGCCGACCTCGATGCGCACCTTGTGTTCGTTCGGGGCAATGAGAAACAGCACGCCGTTGTTCTTTTGCGCCTGGCCGAGCTTCCAGGTGCGGAACAGCTCGTTGGCGTAGGTCTCGACGTCGCTCCCTTGTAACGAATTTACGGTTGCGACGACGAGCTGAATGCCGGATTTGTCTTCGAGATCTTTTAGTTTGCTCTCCAGGTCGCTGCGGCTTGTCGGGCTCAAGATATTGGCTTGATCGACGACTCGGCCGGTCAACGGTGGAAAATTGAGCGCAAACCCGGCGGCCGAAACGAGACAGAGGAGCAAGGCCGCTGTTGCCAGCCGCGCGAGGCCGGGGCGATCCAGTTTGCGCTTGCGGACTTCATCGCCTTGTGTATCGCCGCGGGCTCGCAATGACGCGGGCACGTTTAGAACTTCACTTGGGGTGGCGTGGCGGCGCCCTCGTTCGCGGCGAATTCCGTCATGGGCTTCTCGCCGGAAAACGCCGTCTTCGCCCAAATGACAGTCGGGAACGTGCGCAGCGCCGTGTTATAATTGCGCACCGCATCGATATAGTCACGGCGCGACACCGCAATGCGGTTCTCCGTGCCCTCGAGTTGCGATTGCAACGCCAGGAAATTGGCGTTGGATTTAAGGTCGGGATAATTCTCCGACACCGCCAGCAGCCGGCCGAGCGCTCCGGTCAACTGGTTCTGTGCGTCCTGGAACGCCTTCACCTTATCAGGATTGGTAAGGTCGGAAGCGTCGAGCTTGATTTGCGTCGCCTTGGCGCGGGCTTCGACCACCGCGGTAAGCACGTTTTTTTCCTGCGCGGCATAGCCTTGCACCGTCGCCACCAGGTTGGGAATGAGATCGGCGCGGCGCTGATACTGATTTTGCACGTCCGACCATCGTGCCTTGGCCGTTTCTTGGAGCGTTGGGATGGTGTTGTAGCCACACGCCGACAGGGTGAGGCTTAGACTTATTACGGCCAGAATCGTGCGAGCTTTGCCAGAAAAACCAAACAAATCAGTCATGTCGACCTCCTCATTTTAATATGAGACGCGAGATTTCGACGATTGGTTCACCCTCCATTGGCTCGGTCCCCACGATCTCGATGCCGAACCCGGAAAGCCCGACATAAGTAGTCGGGCGCGAAGAGGTTATGAGCCTGATCGAATTGACGCCCAGATCCTTGAGGATCTGCGCACCCAAGCCAACCTCGCGCCACTGGCGCGTGCGGGCCTCGCCGGAGGCGGTCTCGGAGGACTTAGGTATCGAGATCACCGGCACGCCCGCGGTGCCGTCGCGCAATAGGACCAAAATCCCCCTGCCCTCATCCTTGAACCACGCCAACGTTTGGTGGATCGACTTTGCGCCACCGAACACGTCGGAAATGATATTGGCCCGGTGCAGCCGAGTTAATATGTTCCTGCCGTCGCCGATGCGTCCGTGAACGAAGGCCATGTGGTGGACGGCGTCGAAGGGCGTGAGAAAAGCGTAACCCCGCAGTGTGCCAATCTCGGACTCGACGGGAAATTCGCCGACCCGTTCGATCAGTTTGTCGCGCGCCTGGCGGTAGGCGATTAGTTCCGCAATCGTGATGCGTTGCAGCTTATGTCGACGGGCAAAGGCGGCAAGTTCATCGCCGCGCATCACGGTCCCGTCATCATTCATGAGTTCGGCGAGAACACCGACCGGCGGTAGCCCCGCCAGCCGGCACAGGTCGACGCATGCCTCGGTATGGCCCGAGCGCATCAGCACCCCGCCCTCCTTGGCGACCAGCGGAAAAACATGGCCGGGGCGCACGAAGTCGGATGGGCCCGAATTGTTGTTAGCTAGCGCACGCACGGTGTTGGTGCGCTCCTCGGCGGAAATACCGGTTGTCAGGCCATGACGGACGTCGACCGAAACGGTGAAGGCGGTGCCGAGCGGCGCATCGTTGAGCGCCACCATCGGATCGAGATGCAGCCGCCGTGCTTCCTCGGGCGCCAGCGGCGTGCAGACGATGCCGGAGGTATGGCGGATGATGAAGGCCATCTTTTCCGGCGTGCATAGGCTCGCCGCAATGAAGAGATCGCCCTCGTTCTCGCGGTCATTGTCATCAGCGACGATCACGAGCTCGCCGCGCGAAAAGGCCGCCACGGCTGCTTGGATTCCTTGGTGCGCACCGTTCATATTCATTCGTGGCTATTTCACGCTTGTTCCGATTGCGGAAACCCCTCCGGGGGCGACCTGGCGGTCATGATAGCAGCAATTCCGGCTCGTCGATTGCCTCTGCGCGGACCCTTGCGCGCGTCAGCGCGTCGGCCGCGTTAGCGGCCATGCCGGAGTTTCTCCGACCTGGCCGCGGTGGCGCAGATAGTGATCGGCGATCACGCAAGCCACCATCGCTTCGCCGATCGGCACAGCACGAATGCCAACGCAGGGATCGTGCCGGCCGGTCGTTGAAATTTCGGTTTCGCGGCCGTAACGATCGACCGTGCGTCGCGGAATGAGAATCGACGATGTCGGCTTGACGGCGAAGCGCGCCACCACCGGCTGCCCTGTCGATATGCCGCCGAGGATACCGCCCGCATGGTTGGAGAGAAACAACGGCTTGCCATCATTGCCCATGCGCATCTCGTCGCCGTTCTCTTCGCCCGTAAGTTCGGCCGCACCGAAGCCGGCGCCGATTTCGACGCCCTTGACGGCATTGATGCTCATCAGCGCGCCGGCGAGATCGCCGTCCAGCTTGCCGTAGACCGGAGCGCCCAGCCCGGGGGGTACGCCTTCGGCGACAATTTCGATGACGGCGCCGATCGATGAGCCGCGCTTGCGCAGATCGTCCAGATAGTCGCCGAGCATTGCCGCCATCTTGCGGTCGGGACAAAAAAATGGATTGCGGTCCACTTCGGCCCAATCCCAGCGCTGGCGGTCGACGCGGTGTGGCCCCATTTGCACTAACGCGCCGCGCACGTTCATCCCCGACACAATTTTGCGCCCGATCGCGCCGGCAGCCACCCGCATCGCGGTCTCGCGGGCCGATTGACGACCGCCTCCGCGATAATCGCGCAGGCCATATTTGACATCGTACGTATAGTCGGCGTGGCCCGGCCGGTATTTGTCCTTGATGTCGGAATAATCCTTCGAGCGTTGATCGACATTATCGATGATCAGCGCGATCGGCGTGCCGGTTGTCACTTGCTGCCTGGTCGCCTCATCGAGAAAAACGCCGGAAAGAATTCTGACGGCATCGGGTTCCTGGCGTTGTGTCGTGTGGCGCGACTGACCGGGCCGGCGACGATCGAGGTAGGGTTGTATATCCGTCTCGGTAAGCGGAATCCGCGGCGGACAGCCATCGACCACGCAGCCGATTGCCGGCCCATGGCTTTCGCCGAAGGTCGTGACACGGAATAAATGCCCGAATGTATTGAATGACATGACCCAGTTGGGACGCTGAAATGGCTTGAATGCAGCCAAGCCGACCCGCTGGTGGTTGGTAACCCGCGCACTTTGCACGGTCAAACGTGTTGCTTGCG
>DASPWC010000217.1:0-3025 GCA_035622055.1 Xanthobacteraceae bacterium
CAATCATCCGACCAGCATTCCCACCGGCGTATTCAAGACCAAGGACGGTTACATCAATATCGCGACCACCGGCCAGAAGATCTGGCAGCGGTTCTGCGAAACCGCGGGCGCGACCGCGCTCATGGAAAAACCGGAATACAAAACGGCGGAAACGCGATCGAAGAACCGCGATGCGCTCAGTGGGGAAATCGACGGCTATCTCGCCGAGGCCAGCAGCGCCGAATGGGTCGAACGCTTCAACGCCGCCGGTGTACCCTGCGGGCCGATCTACGCAATCGACCAGATGTTCGCCGATCCGCAGGTGCAGCACCTTGGAATCGCGCAGAGCGTGACTAAAAAGGACAAAAGCAAAATGAAGCTCATCGGGCAGCCGATGCTGTTGTCGCGCACGCCGTCACGGCTGGTCGCGCGGCCGCCGGAGCTTGGCGAGCATACCGACGCGATCCTCAAGGAATTCGGCTTCAGCAAACGCGATATTACGGCCTTGCATAAGGCAAAAGCGATCTAGGGCATGATCGGAAGAGTGGAAACCTGTTTTCCGAAAAAGATCATGCCGATCAAAAAAGCCGCAGACGATTCAATGTAAAACGATGGCGCTCTAGGCGGCCGAATCCGAAAACAGGCGGAACTGGGAGTACGGAATGACACAAACCGACAAGATGCTCGCGCGCAAGGAAGGCGGCGTCGGCGTGGTGATTTTCAACAATCCCGAGCGGCACAACGCGGTGTCGCTTGAAATGTGGGAGGCGACTAAGAAAATTCTCGACGGCTTTGCCGCCGACAATGAAATTCGGGTCGTGGTGTTGACCGGTGCTGGCGGCAAGGCCTTCGTGTCCGGCGCCGACATTTCCAAATTCGAAAGTGAGCGGGCCACGTTGGAAGCCGTGCGCGCCTACAACGTGAAATCGGATGCTGCCTATTCTAGCATCGCCGAATTTCCGAAGCCGACGATCGCCATGATCAGTGGCTATTGCATTGGTGGCGGGCTCGGTCTGGCGACATGCTGCGACTTGCGCATCTGCTCGGACAATTCGCGCTTCGCGGTGCCGGCAGCAAAGCTCGGCCTGGGTTACGGCTATACCGGACTGAAGCGGCTCGTCGATATCGTCGGACCGGCCTTCGCTAAGGAGATTTTCTATACCGCGCGCCAATTGGACGCAAAGGAAGCGCAGGCGATGGGCTTAGTGAACCGCGTGGTCGCCGCGGCGGAGCTTGAAGCTTATGTCAGAAACTTGACCGACATGATCTGCGCCAACGCGCCGCTCACCATCAAGGCGGTGAAATTCACGGTCGGCGAGATTCTCAAGGATGAATCCAAGCGCAATCTCGCGCGCTCGGTCGAGCTGGTGGAGCAGTGCTTTGCCAGCCGCGACTACGCCGAGGGCCGCACCGCTTTTATGGAAAAGCGCAAACCGGTCTTTACCGGCAGCTGAGATTGCGATCCGCTTATCATCGTCCGATGCGACTTGCTAACACGTAGATTCGCGAATTCGGGGAGGCGAACACATGTACCGTGGCACCAAAGACATCACACTGCCGACGACGATCACCGGCTCGCTGCCGCGACCGAGCTGGTACACCGAGAATCTCGGCACGCGCCATTTTCTCGAAGCCATGGTGAGCCGCCGATTCCGCGAGCAGTACGAAGACGCGCTGACCTGTTATTTGCGGGACCAGGAGCTGGCCGGCCTCGACATTCTTACCGATGGCGATTGCCGCTTCGACGACGATGTCGGCGGGCAAAGCTGGACGGCCTATCCGCCGAACCATATGAGCGGCCTCGACATCGCGCATCCCATGGCGACGCCGTCGGGCCGCGGCGGCATCTGGTTTCCGCGCGGCCACATTCTGCACGACTACCTCGAATCGCGCGTGATGCCTGTCATCACCGGGCCGGTGGGGCGCGGCAATCTGCAATATACGGCGATGTGGAAGGCGGCGCAGCGATTTACCACGCGCCCCGTCAAGTTCGGCGCGGTCTCCGCCGAGATCGTCGCCTTCGCGCTGCAAGACCGCCAATACAAGAGCGTGCCGGATCGCATGTTCGCGATCGCGGACGCGTTCAATGAAGAATATCACGAGCTCGCCGACGCCGGCTGTCCGGTCATCCAGATCGAGGAGCCGCAGATTCATCTGATAGCGGTGCGCAAGATTCAGGACAAGGTGATCACGCCGCAACTGATGGTCGAAGTCTTCAACCGCACCGTCAGGGGTCTGCGCGCGAAGACGGAAGTCTGGGCGCATTCCTGCTGGGGCAATCCATCGCAGCAGCGCATGTTCGCGCAGGTGCAAAGCTATAAGCCGGCGCTGGAGACCTACAACACCGTTGACGCCGACGTTATTACCTTCGAGTCGTCAAGCTCCGGCGGCATGGACCTCGAAGCGATCGGCAAAACGATCACCGGAAAAAAGATCGCCATCGGCGTCATCGACCATCACACGCTGCAAGTCGAGAATCCCGACGAAGTGGCGGCGCAGATCCGCGCCGCGCTGCGGTTCATTCCGCCGGAGCGCCTGGTGATTTCATCCGATTGCGGCATGGGACGCGAGGGCATGAGCCGCCGGCACGCGTTTTACAAGATAGTTTCGCTGGTGCTCGGCACCAACGTTGTGCGCAAGGAACTCGGCCTGCCCGAAGCGCAATGTCTCGCGGCAGATGAGCGCTATTCGCTTATGGTAGCAGCCAAATAGGCTTGCAAGCAATCGGCACTTGTTGTGTTTTTGTAGTCATATCGATTTGCGGTCATATCGATCCAAAAAATTGTCCAGGAGGAAATAGTGGCGCAAGCGCAGACCGAACCGAAGCTTCTGCTGCCGTTCCTGCAACCATTTTACGACACCGTCATTCCGCTATCGTGGCTGGTTGTTCGTGTCGCCGTGGGCTGGAATCTGCTGATGCACGGCTGGAATAAAATCATGATCGGGCCGACCGACGTCTTCCTCAAAGGCTACGTCGATCTCGGCTTCACCCCGCCGGCTTTGTGGTTCTGGTCCTCGACCACTATCGAAACGCTGGCCGGTATCT
>DASPWC010000218.1:0-4097 GCA_035622055.1 Xanthobacteraceae bacterium
GCAACATCCGGTTTGACTCTTCGCCCCGGCCGGGCTTCAACGCGCCGGAACGAGGGAAGGGGGGTCGCAATGTTCAAGAAACCGCATTGTCCCGTCATCGCGCTCGAAGATCATTACTGGGACGACGAACTGGAGAAAACCTATACCGGCGGCGAGGCCGGCCGGGCGAGCAATATTCGCGGCTGAAAGATCTCGGCGCGCTGCGGCTCAAGGAGATGGACGAAGCCGCAATCGACATTCAAGTGCTCGCGCACGGCGCGCCGTAGACGCAAAAGCTTCCCGCAGAAACCGCGGCCACCGTAACGCGGCGCGTCAACGATCGGCTGCATCAGGTGGTCGCCGCCAATCCGCGGCGCTTCGCCGCCTTCGCCGCGTTGCCGACCGCGGTGCCGGATGCGGCCGCCGATGAGCTCGAACGCACCGCCAAGCTCGGCTTCAAAGGCGCCATGCTGCACGGCCTCGCCAACGGCGCCTTTCTTGACGACCAGCGCTTCCGGCCGATCTATGCGCGCGCCGAGAAGCTCGACCTGCCGATCTACATGCATCCGTCGCTGCCGCAAGCCGACGTGATGCGCATCTATTACGGCGACTACGCCAAGGACTTCCCGATGCTCACGCGCGCCACCTGGGGCTATACGGTGGAGACGGCGACGCTTGCCATCCGTCTCGTCCTCTCGGGCGTGTTCGAAAAATACCCGAAGCTGAAAATCATTCTTGGCCATCTCGGCGAGACGTTGCCGTTTCTGGTCTGGCGGGTCGACACCACGCTGAAACGTCCCGACGGCAAGGCGGCGAATTTCCGCGAGATCTTCTGCAACAATTTTTACGTCACCACGAGCGGCTATTTTTCCAATCCGGCGCTGCTGTGCTGCGTCATGGAAATGGGCATCGACCGCATCCTGTTCGCGGTCGATTGGCCGTTCGTGCCGAATCCCCCGACGACCAAATGGATGGAATCGGTGCCGTTGTGCGACGAGGACAAAGCCAAGATCCTATCCGGCAACGCCAAGCGGCTCCTGCGCAATGTGAACGGCGGGCCGTCATTGCGAGGCGCGGTAGCGACGAAGCAATCTGGCGCGAAGTCTTCGCCTAGGTTCCCGCTTTCGCGGAAACGAGCGGAATTTGGATTTTCCACTCGTTCCCGCGTACGCGGGAATCCAGGATCTAGCAAGCCGCGCATTTTACCCCTTCCGCCCCCTTACCACCGCTCCCATATTTACAGTCTGTGAGTGGCGATTACGGCACTCACCCAAAATTGCCGGGTTTGCTTGATTTGCCTCAAGGGCAGGGCGGCAAAAATACTTCCAATGAGGATGTTCCGGCCGCGCCTTCGTGTTGGAGCAGTTGAGATTAGAGCCTTATCGTCATGCCCGCGCTTGGCCGTTCGAAGAACAGTCGCGAAAGGGGCCATCGGGTCGGCCACTTCGGACCGACGTGTGGGGTGGCCTAAGTCGCAGGGATCCATGTCTTTCCTTCCGTGAGGCGTTCTTGCTTCGGTGGAACGCTGGTCCGGTGGGGCCAATGACGTGGATGGCCGGAACAAGTCCGGCCATGACGAAGTTGGGCCGGCGGTCTGATCTGCTCGTAGGGCGACTGGAATAGGCCGAGGGAGAGGACATGAACTTCGAGAAGTATACCGACCGCAGCCGCGGTTTTGTGCAGTCTGCCCAGTCACTCGCCCAGCGCGAGGGACACCAGCAATTTTCCCCCGAACACCTGTTGAAAGTCCTGCTCGACGATCCCGAAGGGCTCGCGGCGGGTTTGATCGACCGCGCCGGCGGCAATTCGCGCGCCGCGCTCGCCGCCGTCGACGCGGCGCTGAACAAGCGGCCGAAAATCTCGGGGGGCGGGGCGGGGCAAATCTATCTCGACCCGGCGCTGGCGCGCGTCTTCGACGCCGCGGAAAAAGCGGGCGAAAAAGCCGGCGATAGCTACGTCACAGTCGAGCGGCTCCTGCTTGCTTTGGCCATCGAGAAGGGCAGCGAAGCGGCCAAGATTCTCCAAGACGCCGGCGTCACGCCGCAAGGGCTCAATGCCGCGATCGAAGTGCTGCGCAAAGGCCGCACCGCGGATTCCGCGTCCGCCGAAAACGCCTATGACGCCCTCAAGAAATATGCGCGCGATCTCACCCAGGCTGCGCGCGACGGCAAGCTCGATCCGGTCATCGGCCGCGACGAGGAGATCCGCCGCACCATCCAGGTGCTTTCGCGCCGGACCAAGAATAACCCCGTGCTGATCGGGGAGCCTGGCGTCGGCAAGACCGCGATCGTCGAGGGCCTGGCGCTGCGCATCGTCAACGGCGACGTACCCGAGAGCCTGCAAGACAAGAGACTCCTTGCGCTCGACATGGGCGCGCTGATCGCCGGCGCGAAATATCGCGGCGAGTTCGAGGAACGGCTCAAAGCCGTGCTGCAGGAGGTGACCGGCTCGGCTGGCGCTTACATTCTTTTTATCGACGAGATGCATACGATCATCGGCGCCGGCAAAGCCGATGGCGCGATGGATGCGTCCAATCTGCTCAAGCCCGCGCTCGCCCGCGGCGAATTGCATTGCATCGGCGCCACCACGCTCGACGAATATAAGAAACATGTCGAGAAGGACGCCGCTTTGGCGCGGCGCTTCCAGCCGGTCTATGTCGACGAGCCGTCGGTCGAAGACACGATTTCGATCCTGCGCGGCTTGAAGGAAAAATACGAGGCGCATCACAAGGTCAAGATCACCGACGGCGCACTCGTCGCCGCGGCGACGCTGTCGCATCGCTACATCACCGACCGCTTCCTGCCCGACAAGGCCATCGACCTCGTCGACGAAGCGGCGGCGCGCTTGCGCATGCAGATCGATTCCAAGCCGGAAGAGCTCGACAATCTCGACCGCGAAATCGTGCGGCTGAAGATCGAGCAGGAAGCGCTGAAGAAAGAGCGCGACCCGGCTTCGAAGGACCGCCTCAAGCGGCTGGAAAAGGATCTCGCCTCGCTGCAGGAAAAGGCCGATGCGCTGACGGCGAAGTGGAAGTCCGAGAAGGACAAGCTGTCGTCGGCGGCGGAACTTCAGAAACAGCTCGACAAGGCCAAGAACGATCTCGCCGACGCGATCCGCCGCGGCGATTACCAGCGCGCCGGCGAGTTGCAGTACAGTGTCATTCCGCAGACCGAAAGCAAGCTGAAAGCGACGGAAAGCGCCGCCAATGCCGGCGCCGGCGCGACCGGCTTGCTCGCCGAAGAGGCGGTCACCGCCAACCACATCGCGCAGGTGGTATCGCGCTGGACCGGTATTCCGGTCGATCGCATGCTCGAAGGTGAACGCGAAAAGCTCTTGCGCATGGAGGAACAGATCGGCAAGCGGGTGGTGGGACAGGCCGAGGCCGTCAAAGCCGTCTCGACCGCGGTGCGCCGCGCGCGAGCGGGCTTGCAGGATCCGAAACGGCCGATCGGCTCGTTCATGTTCTTAGGCCCGACCGGCGTCGGCAAGACCGAACTGACCAAGGCGTTGGCGCAGTTCTTGTTCGACGACGAGCACGCGCTCATCCGCATCGATATGTCGGAATATATGGAGAAGCATTCGGTCGCGCGGCTGATCGGCGCGCCGCCAGGCTATGTCGGCTATGACGAAGGCGGCGCGCTCACCGAAGCGGTGCGGCGGCGGCCGTATCAGGTCGTACTGTTCGACGAGATCGAAAAGGCGCATCCGGACGTGTTCAACGTGCTGCTGCAAGTGCTCGACGACGGCCGGCTGACCGACGGCCAGGGCCGGACGGTGGATTTTCGCAACACGCTGATCGTCATGACCTCCAATCTCGGCGCCGAATTCCTTGTCGTGCAGCCGGAAGGAGAAGACACCGACAAGGTGCGCGATCTGGTGATGGCGGAGGTGCGTGCGCGTTTCCGCCCGGAATTCCTAAACCGCATCGACGAGATCATTTTATTCCACAGGCTTAAGCGCAGGGACATGGACCGTATCGTCGATATCCAGATGGAGCTTTTGCAGAAGCTTCTGGACGATCGCAAAATCACATTGTCGCTCGACGCCAAGGCGCGCGACTGGCTCGCCGACAAGGGCTACGATCCCGCTTACGGCGCGCGGCCGCTCAAGCGCGTGAT
>DASPWC010000219.1:0-5431 GCA_035622055.1 Xanthobacteraceae bacterium
GGATCTGATCTCCGCCGACGAAGCCCTTCGCATCGGTCTCGTCAATCATGTCGTGGCGGCCGGACACGAGCAGGCGGAAGCGCTCAAGCTTGCGGAAAAAATCGCCAGCAAATCGACGCTTACCGTCAAGATCGGCAAGGAGGCGTTCTATCGCCAAGCTGAGATGCCGCTTGCCGATGCTTACAACTATGCTTCGGCGGTAATGGTCGAGAATATGCTGGCGCGCGACGCGGAAGAAGGCATCAGTGCCTTCATCGAGAAGCGCGGCGCGAAATGGCAGGATCGCTGACGAAACCTTTGAACTTCAGGCTTTGGCAATGCATCATGACGCGTATCCCGACGACTATATTCGCGGCATTCTCAATACCGTAAAAACAATCGCCATGGTTGGCGCCTCGGAGAAGGAGAATCGCCCGAGCTATTTTGCCTTCAAATACCTGCTCGAACGCGGCTATCGCATGATTCCTGTCAATCCTGGGCAAGCCGGCGAAACTATGCTCGGACAAAGGATCTATGCACGACTACTCGACATTCCCCAGCCCGTCGACATGGTCGATATCTTCCGCAGTTCGCAACATGCCCTGCCGATCGTTCAAGAGGCGCTGTCTCTCAAGCCGCGACCTCAAGTGATCTGGATGCAACTCGGTATTCGCGACGAAGAAGCGGCAGCGCTCGCGGAGGCGAACGGATTGAAGGTACTCATGAACCGCTGCCCAAAGATCGAGTTCGGTCGCTTGTCGTCCGAGATTGCATGGATGGGCGTCAACACGCGCACGCTGAGCTCGAAGAAGGCGGCAGTCGCTGGGGTTCAACGCATGTCGCTGAACCGGATCAGCGCCACCGGCGGCACGACCGCTGCCGCGGACCGCGTTCAGCGCAATGAGGGCGGCCGATAATCTTTCAACTCGGCTGGCCCCAGCAGCAATATTCTTCCGTCCAAAATCAACTTCGGGTAACTGAAGTTTCAGGAGTGTTTCGCGCTGTTTTCCGATTGTAGCGACGACCACGGTTCTATAAATCGGGTGGCTGTTTTTTCGAAGGATCGCGCCCATCAACGGAGACACCATGACCGAACGCATACCGGGCTTTTCGACGCTTGCCGTTCACGCCGGCGCGCAACCCGATCCGACAACGGGCGCGCGCGCAACTCCGATCTATCAGACGACGTCCTACGTATTCGAAAGCGTCGACCACGCCGCTTCCTTGTTCGGCCTGCAAACGTTCGGCAACATCTACACGCGGATCGGCAACCCCACCACTGCCGTGCTCGAGGAGCGTGTCGCCGCGCTTGAAGGCGGCACCGCGGGTCTTGCCGCGGCATCGGGCCACGCCGCTCAGGTTTTGATCTTCCATTGTTTGCTGCAACCGGGCGACGAATTCGTTGCGTCCAAGAAGCTCTACGGCGGATCGATAAATCAATTCAACCACGCGTTCAAGAATTTCGGCTGGAATGTCGTCTGGGCGGATCCGGACGATATTTCCTCCTTTGAGAAAGCGATCACTCCGAAGACCAAGGCGATTTTCACCGAGTCGATCGCCAATCCAGGCGGAGTGATTACCGACATGGCGGCGGTGGCGCAGATCGCCCGCCGTGCCGGCGTTCCCTATATTGTCGACAACACGCTGGCGACACCCTATCTGTGCAAGCCCATCGATCACGGTGCCGATATTGTCGTGCACTCTCTGACAAAATTCTTGGGCGGGCATGGCAATTCGATTGGCGGAATGATCGTCGACGGCGGCACTTTCAATTGGTCGCGCGAGCGGCGCTATCCGATGCTTTGTGAGCCGCGGCCGGAATATCATGGCATCGTCTTGCACGAGACTTTCGGCAATTTTGCTTTTGCCATTGCGTGCCGCGTGTTGGCACTGCGTGACATCGGCTCGGCCCTTTCGCCATTCAACGCGTTCCTCATCCTCACCGGAATCGAGACGTTGCC
Source organism: Xanthobacteraceae bacterium (assembly GCA_035622055.1). Classification (GTDB taxonomy): domain Bacteria; phylum Pseudomonadota; class Alphaproteobacteria; order Rhizobiales; family Xanthobacteraceae; genus BOG-931. The sequence goes on from DASPWC010000219.1 coordinate 1,941, forward strand.
TTTGCGCATGCAAAAGCATTGCGAAAATACGCAAGCAGTCGCGGAATGGATCGCCGTGCATCCGAAGGTCGCCTGGGTTAGCTATCCGGGACTGCCGGGCGACCGCTATTACAATCTCGCCAAGAAATATTGCCCCAATGGGGCCGGCGCAGTCTTCACATTCGGGCTAAAGGGCGGTTACGACGCCGGCGTCAATCTCGTTTCGAACGTGCGGTTGCTCTCGCATCTCGCCAATATCGGCGACACACGGTCGCTGATCATCCATCCGGCCTCGACGACCCACCGGCAGTTGAGCGACGCCCAGAAGGTGCAGGCCGGCGCCGGACCTGACGTTGTGCGGCTATCAATCGGCATCGAAGACAAGGACGATATCATCGCCGACCTCGATCAAGCGCTTGCGTTGGATTAGACGAATAAGCCCGTCGCTTCGGGCTATGAAACGATCGCGGTTCTAGAGGCGGCGGAACACGCTAAACTGAAAGCGCTGAATGCCACCCATTGGGGTCCCGTGTTCGGGGCGGCGTGTTGCGACGAGCGCGAACGAGTCTCTAAGCGTGGAACATCAGTGCGCCGTCATAGCGAATGACTTGAGCTCATTCGCCTCTCCTTAGTCAAGGCGATGACAATGCCAGGCGCATGGACGGAGCCCTTCGCGGCGTCAGGTCGGACACGTGAATGACCGCGAGCGTCAGTGTCACCATCGCCATGGCCTGATGCATCAGCGCGAGCGATAACGGAACGTCCGACAGCAGCGCCCAGATGCCGAGTGCCGCCTGTAAGGTCACCGCGATTGCAACGAGCACGGCGCCGGTAAGCACGGGCCCTTTCTTCGCCACCCTCGCGATATTGAGTGCATGCAAGACGGCGAGCGCCCAGATTCCGTACGCGAGCATGCGATGATCGAACTGCACCGTAAGCGGATTCTCAAAAAAGTTGCGCCAGAGCGGAACGTCAAAGAATAGCTGTTGCTCTTGCGGGACCAGCGCACCGTCGATCAGCGGCCAGGTGTGATAGGCGTGGCCGGCGCGCAAGCCCGCAACCAAAGCGCCAAGATAGATTTGGAGCAATATCAAAACGAGAAGCGCGATGGCACAACCGCGCACCAACCCACGTTGGCCGATTTCCGGTGTCTGGGTCGGGGCCGGTTGCGCATTTCCCCACCGCCGCGCCGTCCATAGGACGGCGACATAAATGAAGCAGGCAAGCACGAGATGCACGGCCAAGCGATATTGCGAGACTTCGATGCGATCCGCCAAGCCGGAGGCGACCATCCACCATCCAACCGCGCCCTGCAGCGCGCCCAAGCCGAAGATCGTCCATAGCGGTCCGCGCTGTCCCCGCGGGATCCAGCCATGCCAGAGGAACCAGAGCAACGGCAGAAGGAACGCCACGCCGATAGTGCGTCCGATAATCCGATGCGTCCATTCCCACCAATAGATTGTTTTGAACGCCTCAAGGCTCATACCCCCGTTGATTTGGCGGTACTGCGGGATGGCCTGATATTTCTCGAACTCAGCCTGCCATTGCCCATCGTCCAGCGGAGGCAGAGTGCCCATAACCGGTTGCCATTCGGTGATCGACAGGCCGGATTCGGTCAACCGCGTCGCGCCGCCGACCAACACCATGGCAAGCACGAGGGCGCCGACGGCGTAAAGCCACAGCCTGATCGCGCCACTATGTTCGAACCCGTTATCGAACCCATCCCGATCGGAAACCTGAGCAGTCATCCTTGGATCGCTTGGCTGGATCGCTTGTCGTAGACGCGCGGACCATATAGTGGTCTGCCCTGCCCTCGCAACCATGTCGCTGCCGGACGATGTCGCACCGGGAATGTTCCTCGCCATGACGGCACGTCTACGAAAATTCGTCGGGGCCGTTGCCCTCTTTGCACTGGTGATCTCTTGGGCGCTGGTTGCGATGGCGCTGGCGCAGGCTCCGGCCATCCGCGACAACGCATATTTGTCCGTGGCCTATTACGTGATCGCGGGTCTCGGCTGGGTGCTGCCGGCGATGCCGTTGGTAAGTTGGATGAGCAGGCCGTGCAGCGTCAAACGTTGATGACACTTTTCGAGACAAAATCCCTCGGTCACGCCGCCTTCGCCCGCCGGAAGCCCTTCCACAGCGTCGTCGCCGTACCCGATAACAACACGCGCACGTAGCGCATTCGCTGATAGTCGCCGTGCAGTGAAATCCGCGGCAGTGCCGTCAGGCGATGCCGATACCTGGAGAACAGCACACCCTGCCTCGTGGTGACCGCCGTCTTGAAGCCGACTTCGGCCGCGATTTCGGATTCGCGCTTTCCGGCGGAAGCGTGGTCGCCGTAAGGATAAGACAGATGCGCCGGTCTCACCGCGAGCGCGGCTTCGATAACCGAGCGGCTCAGCTCCATCTCCGACCGCACCGCATCGTGCGAAAGTCTGGATAGGATCGGATGATTGACCGTATGGGCTCCGATCGTAACCAGCGGGTCGGACGCAAGTTCGGCCAATTCGGGCCAGCTCATGCACAGTTCTTCGCAGAAGGCCGCTATGTCGACATTGTAGTAAGCGGCGAGGTTGCGCACGATACTGCGCATTTCGTTTTCCGTGGCACGGCTTCGCAGCCACCAATATAGCTCGTCGTAGAGCGCTTGCTTCTCCGCCAGCGTCGCGCAATCGAATTTGCGATCGCGGCCATTGACGACAAGACCGATGCGATCGTTGCGCGCGATCACGGCTTCCAGCGCTAGCCACCACAATTCGCCGAGGCGATCGGGAAAGCTGGTTGGAACGTAAATCGCGAACGGCACGCCTGCGTCCTTCAAGACCGGATAGGCCCACTCGCGCAGGTCGCGATATCCATCGTCGAAAGTGATACACACGAAACGCCGCCAGAAATCGCGCTCGACCATGCGCCGATGCATCTCATCGAGGCTTATCAAGTCCATTCGTGAGCGGCGCAGGCGTTTCACCATGCGGGTAAAAAATTGCGGCGTCACTTCGAGCGGCCGGTTCGGTTGAAACCGGTCCGCCCTGGGCGGACGAACGTGGTGCAGCGCTAGTATCGCGCCGACCCCGCCGACAAACGGCTTGAGCGCAAAATGGGCGCCGCTGAAATACAGCGACTCAAAACCGACGCGGATGATCGATTGCTTCAACCCCGACACGGGCCTTCCTTCGCCGAAGCGGTCATTGCACTGACTTGATTAACGCGTGTGATGGCCCGCGCGGTCACCGGGGTCGCCGAATTCTTCAGAACATGCCGCAACGCACGCCGAACGCAATTAGCCAGATCATGCCAGCGAGACAGAGGCTGCAGAACACGGCGGCTGAACCGAAGTCCTTAATCCGGCGAATATCCGTGTTCTGCTCCGGCGTAACATGATCGGCGAGCTTTTCGATGGCGGTATTGAGAAATTCAATGGCAAGCACGATCAGCAAGACGCCGATCATACCGGCATACCAAGTAGCGCTGGGCGCCACGACCAGGCCCAGCAGCAGTGCCGCCCCGAG
>DASPWC010000220.1:0-2555 GCA_035622055.1 Xanthobacteraceae bacterium
CGCCTTTGCGGGAAAGCAGCTCCTTCGCGTCGTGGCAGTAAGGGCAGTACTGCACAGTGTAGATGTCTATAGCGGCCATGATCGGGCGTATTTCTTTGCAAAGTGTTATATGGACGTTTGGGCTGGCTCGGCAACCCTGGCAAAGACCAGCACGTCCACGTTGGCGGCTCCCGCACGCAACAGCGCTCGCGCGCAACCGTCCACGGTCGCTCCGGACGTCAGAACATCGTCGACCAGGACCAGACGCCGGCCGCTCACCGCGACTCTGCCATCCGGTGGGACGCGAAATGCTCCCTGGACATTGGCTGCCCGCTCGGTCCGCGATAACGCGACCTGTTGCGCGGTGGTTTTTTACGCGCTTGAGCGCTCCGGCGGCAATCGGCAAGCCGGTTTGGCTGGAAATTGCGGCCGCGAGCATCGCCGACTGATTGAAGCGCGTCGCCCACAGCCGCCGCCAATGCAGTGGCACGGGAACGAGCGCGTCGGCCTCGGCCAGCAACTCGCGCCGGGCCTGTGCAAGCCAGCGCCCCATCATCGGTGCAAGGTCGAGGCGGTCGACATATTCAAGGGCATGCACGAGCGCGCGGGAAACCTCGTCGAATCGAACTGCGGCGCGGGCGCGATGATAAGCCGGCGGGTCGGCAACGGCCTGCATGGACAGTATGCCGGGACCGGGGTCATAAACGAATGGGATGCCGAGCCGCTCGCAATAGGGCCGGGTGATGAAGGAAAGCTTCGACCAGCACGCCGGACAGAGGCCGCGGCCTTCGACCGGTTCGCGGCAGACGGCGCATAACGGCGGCAAAGCGACGTCGAGCAAGGCGTGCAATGCGGTGCGCGCCGCGTTGGGGGTGCGTTTGATCGCTACGGGCACGGCGCTGGTGTCGAATAGCATCTTGGATCAAAGCTACCGCCGCGGGACAAAGATGTCACCGGCACGATGCGGAAGATCATGACTGCTGCCCCGATCATCTTCGACCGTTCGCTCCAGCGCCGCAGGCGGCGCCGCGCGGCGACTTGGGATGCAACGACGTTCCTGCTCGATCGCGTTGCCGCTGAACTCGCAGATCGTCTTACCGTCGTACTGCGTCGGTTTGACGTCGTGCTCGATCTCGGCACGCCCGGCGAAGCGGTTCGCGCGGCACTGCGTCGGCTGGACTCGGTCGACATGGTCGTGAGCACGGACGTGCTGGCGCGTGCAAGACCATTCGTTGTGGCGGACGAAGAAGCATTGCCGTTCGGTGACGGCACGATTGATCTCGTGGTCTCGGCCTTGGCCTTGCAATTCGTCAACGACTTGCCGGGCGTGCTTGTGCAGGTTCGCCGCGCGCTCAAGCCCGACGGGTTGTTTCTCGCAGCCTCGCTTGGCGGCGAGACGCTCACCGAGTTGCGCCAATCCTTTGCTGCGGCCGAGAGCGAAATCGAAGGCGGCGCGTCGCCCCGCGTCGCGCCGTTCGCCGATTTGCGCGATCTAGGCGGATTGCTGCAGCGCGCCGGGTTTGCCTTGCCGGTGACCGACGTCGATCGGCTGACGGTGCGTTATGGGTCGGTGTTCGACTTGTTGCGCGATTTAAGGCGCATAGGGGCGACCAATTCGCTTGTCGCGCGCCGCCGCGGCCCGCTGCGCCGGGCGACGCTCGCGCGCATGGCGGAGATCTATGCGCGGAAATTCGCCGACCCGGACGGCCGCATTCGGGCGACGTTCGATGTCGTCTGGATGTCGGGCTGGGTGCCGCATCCGGATCAGCAGCAGCCGCTCAAGCCCGGCTCCGCAAAAGCCAGGCTCGCCGATGTGCTCGGCACACACGAGATCTCCGCGGGAGAAAAAGCGGGCCGCTAGCGCGCGATTGGTTCAAACTGAAACGGTTGCAGTTCAGGATGCCGCGTCCCGCACATCGCACTAGATCAGCGCCGCCAGATGCGAGATCAGCGGCTCGTCGGCTGGCGGCATCGGATAGCTGCGCAGCTCGGGCGTTCGCACCCATTTGAGCGATTGTCCTTCCTTGGCCTGCACGAATCCATCCCAACGCCGGCAGACATAGAGCGGCATCAACAGATAGAACTCGGGATAGACGTGGCTCGCAAAGGTCAGCGGCGCGAGGCATTCCTCTTTGACCGCTATACCCAACTCTTCCTGCAGTTCGCGAATCAGGGTTTGTTCCGGCCGCTCTCCCGGCTCGACCTTGCCGCCGGGGAACTCCCACAGTCCCGCCATCGATTTGCCCGGCGGGCGTTGCGCGATGAGTACGCGACCGTCCGGATCGATCAGCGCGCAGGCGGCCACGAGAACGAGTCTGACGCTCACGGCCTGTCTCTGCTTATGCGCCGAAAAGGAAAAGCATGTTCGGGCTGCTCATGCGAATGGTCGGATTCTAGCTTCTCATCAATTCGAGGATCGCATCGGCGAATGCTCGCGGCGCTTCCTGAGGCGGGTTATGGCCGATCTTCGGCAGCAAGCGGCGTTGGTACGGTCCGGAAAAGAACGCCGCATGCTTTTCGGATGCCTGCGGTGGCAAGACGCCATCGGCGTCGCCTTGCAGAGCGATGCTTGGCAC
>DASPWC010000221.1:0-2952 GCA_035622055.1 Xanthobacteraceae bacterium
CGCCACCGGTGCGATCTTATCAGCGACCTGCGCCGGCGGTTCACCCCAGGTCAAGTACTTATCGATTGTGTCGGCGGCGACGTCGATGGCCGCCTCGGACGAGCCCCCGAAATAAAGCGCCGGTCGCGGTTTTTGCACCGGGGCAAAGAACAATCGGCCATCTTCAATGCTAATGTGCTTACCGCGGAAATTTACTGTCTTTCCACCAAGCAGTGCGGTGTATATAGCGAGGAACTCGCGCGTAACCTCGTAGCGTTCGTTGTGGGATAGAAAGATACCATCGCCCTTGTTCTCGGTTGGATCACCGCCGGTCACGACATTGATGAGGAGACGTCCCTGCGAAAGGCGGTCGAGCGTCGCGGTCATGCGAGCCGCCGCCGTCGGGGATTGCAGTCCCGGGCGCACTGCAACGAGGTAGCGCAAATGCTCGGTGAACGGTGCGACCGCCGAGGCGACCACCCACGAATCCTCACAGCTGCGTCCGGTCGGCAGCAGCACACCGAAATAACCGAGATCGTCAGCCGCCTGCGCAATCTGACGCAGGTAATTTAGATTGACCGGACGCCCCCCGACAGTAGTGCCAAGATGGCGACCGTCCCCGTGCGTCGGTAAGAACCAAAGCACGTCGGCGTCGGTTGCGGCGGCAATGCTCATGAACCGGGCTTCCTCACGATGTCGGAGATGACGACCGGCTTGGGCACGAGCCTCAGCGCATAGAATGTGTCCGCGATATGCTGCTGGTCGCGAACCGTCTCTGCATCGATTGGCCGCACGCCATAGGTCTGGCGTTTGAGCGCCAGCTCCAGCACGGAGGCCGGAATGCCGATGCCGGCGCTAAGCTCGGTTGCGACTTCTTTTTCTCGACCGCTTGCCCAGCGGTCGATATCGACGATCTCGGCGATGATCGCATCGACGACCTCCGGATTCGTGTCGGCGAGCTTTCGGCTAGCCAAATAAAATTGTCGGTTCGGCGCCAGCCCAGTGGCGTCGGTGAGCGTGCGGGCGCCAATGGCGGTTTCAGCGGCGGCTTGATACGGATCCCAGATCACCCAGGCATCCACCGCGCCACGCTCGAATGCCGCGCGCGCATCTGCCGGCGCCAGAAACGCCGTCTCGATGTCCGAATATTTCAGTCCGGCATTTTCCAGCGCGCGCACCAGCAGATAATGGACGTTGGATCCTTTGTTGAGCGCAACCTTCTTGCCTTTGAGATCGGCGACGGCCTTGATCGGCGAGTCACGCGACACGAGGATTGCCTCGCCCTTGGGTGCCGGCGGTTCATACGCTGCATAAACAAAAGGTACGCCCGCTGCTTGCGCGAATATTGGCGGCGTTTCGCCTGCGTGACCGAAATCAATGGCGCCGGCGTTGAGCGCCTCGAGCAGTGGGGGCCCGGATGGGAACTCCTTCCATTCGACCTTGTAACCTAGCGGGGCGAGTCTGCTTTCGAGGCCGCCCCTGCCTTTCAGTAGAATGAGATTGCCGTATTTCTGAAAGCCGATGCCGACGACCTTGTCCTGCGCTGACGCGGTATCAGGCAGGAGACCAATCAAAGCGCCGACCAGAACGGCGGCGCCGACGATATGGGACAATCTCATTCGCGTTCCTTTCGTGGACGAATCCTGGGCGGATCAAAATATTGCAAGTGCTCGAAACTCGTTGCGCTTACGCCAGCGCGCCGCTCCACACTGCGTCGCGGATGACGATCGGTCTCGGAATCAGGCCAAGTTTCTGGAAGCGATCGGCAACGGCCTGTTGGGTGGCAATGATCTCCTCGGTCAACTTGCCGATGGCAAACGACGAGCGGTTGGCCGCAATCGTCTCAATCTCGAGATCGACGCCCGTTACCTCCGCCAGCGATTTCGCCACTTTGTCGCGATTGGCTTGAGCCCACGCGGCGCTTTGCGTGATAGTGTCAATGAACTCTCGAAGCAGCTGCGGCTCTCGGGCGGCAAAGTCGCGATTGCCGATATAAAATGAGTTAGTTTTGCCGATCTGGCTTGCCTGCACCAGGATGCGGCCGCCATGCGCCTCGCCGATGGCGAAGTACGGATCCCAGATCGCCCAAGCGTCGATGCTGTCGCGGGCGAACGCCGCGGCACCGTCCGGTGGGCTCAGATAGATCGGGGTAATTTCCGCGTACGTTAAGTTCGCCTTTTCGAGCGCTATCAGCGTGACGTTCTGCGCGCTCGAACCTTGGGTGAAGCCGATGCGCTTGCCCTTGAGATCGGACAGCGTCTGAATCGGCGATTGTTGCTTGACCAGTATTCCCTGTCCGTTGGTGATCGGCTGCCCAGCGACATAAACGATGGCGGCGCCGGCGGCTTGCGCGAAAATCGGTGGCGCATCCCCGACTTGACCGACATCGACGCTGCCGGCGTTCATCGCCTCAAGCATCGGCGGCCCTGACGTGAACTCGGACCATTTGATCTCAATACCGCGCGGCCCAAGCCTGCGCTCCAGCGCACCCTGTTGGCGCGCGATAACCAACACGCCGTTCTTCTGATAGCCGACCCGCAGTTCCCGAGCGCCAGCGGTTGCTTGCGCCTGAGCCTTCCCCGAAAACCCCGCCAAGGATGCGCCAAGGAACAGTTGCAGAAAATTACGGCGGTGCATCGTCAACTCCCATAAGGCAGCGACGATGCTATTTAGTCTAGTGGTTTTATCAAGTATTAGCAGAACAAAACGAAATTCTTATCGTCCACACACAATAGGCACTAGAAACATTCTATAATCGGTGGTATTTATAGAGCATAGATTCGCCTACTCGCACAGGTAACAATGCTCACCGCAAAAGCAAAATACAGCCTCAAGGCTTTAGTCCATCTCGCTATGCTTGAGCCCGGAGCGACGACGCAAGCGATGGACATCGCCGAAGCTCACAACATTCCAAAAAAGTTCCTGGACGCGATTCTCGGCGATTTGCGCAATGCCGGTATCGTTTTCAGCAAG
>DASPWC010000222.1:0-7423 GCA_035622055.1 Xanthobacteraceae bacterium
CTCGAGCAGATCATCAAGCGCGGCGGCGCGCTCGGCGTGCGCGAGATCGTGATCGGCATGCCGCATCGCGGCCGGCTCAACGTGCTGGCGCAAGTCATGGGCAAGCCTCATCGCGCCATCTTTCATGAATTCAAAGGGGGCTCTTCCACCCCAGACGCCGTCGAAGGTTCGGGCGATGTAAAATACCATCTCGGCGCGTCGTCGGATCGCGAATTCGATCAGAACAAGGTTCACTTGTCGCTGACCGCCAATCCCTCGCATCTTGAAATTGTCGATCCGGTGGTGCTCGGCAAGGTGCGCGCCAAACAGGACCTTCTCGGCGCCTCCCCCGAAGACCGCACGATGGTGATGCCGCTGCTTATCCACGGCGACGCCTCGTTCGCGGGACAAGGCGTGGTCGCCGAGTCCTTCGGGCTTTCGGGCTTGCGCGGCCATCGCACCGGCGGCTCGGTGCATTTTATCGTCAACAACCAGATCGGCTTCACCACCAATCCGCGTTATTCCCGCTCGTCGCCTTATCCGTCCGACGTCGCCAAGATGATCGAGGCGCCGATTTTTCATGTCAACGGCGACAGTCCGGAAGCCGTGGTCTTCGCGGCCAAGATCGGCACCGAATTCCGGCAGAAATTCCAGAAGCCGGTGGTGATCGATATGTTCTGCTATCGCCGTCACGGGCATAATGAAGGCGACGAGCCGTCGTTCACGCAGCCGTTAATGTACCAGGCAGTCGCGAACCATCCGACTACGCTCGAAATCTACGGCAAGAAACTTATCGCCGAGGGTGTCGTCAGTTCCGGCGAAGTCGAGAAGATGAAGGCCGATTGGCGCAGCCGGCTCGATGAGGAGCTCGATGCCGCGCTCGGCTACCGCGCCAACAAGGCGGATTGGCTTGACGGCCGCTGGTCCGGCTTCAAGGCGGCGGGCGATGCCGACGATCCGCGCCGTGGCAAAACCGGCGTCGAGATCGGCGAACTCAAACAAATCGGCGAAAAGATCACGGCCGTCCCGGCGAATTTTCACCTGCACCGGACGCTCAACCGTTTCTTGGAAAATCGCCGCAAATCGGTCGAAACCGGCTCCGGGATCGACTGGGCGACTGCCGAGGCACTCGCTTTCTGTTCGCTCCTGCTCGACGGCCATCGCGTGCGCCTGTCGGGACAGGACTCGGAACGGGGAACGTTTTCGCAGCGTCACGCCGTCCTGATCGATCAGGAGAACGAGCAGCGCTACACGCCGTTCAACAATCTCGGCGAGAAACAGGCCCGTTTCGAGGTCATCAATTCGATGCTGTCCGAAGAAGCCGTGCTCGGCTTCGAATACGGTTATTCGCTGGCCGAGCCGAATGCGCTGACGCTCTGGGAAGCGCAATTTGGCGACTTCGCCAACGGTGCGCAGGTCGTATTCGACCAGTTCATCTCGTCGGGCGAACGCAAGTGGCTGCGCATGTCGGGACTCGTTTGCCTGTTGCCGCACGGTTACGAAGGCCAGGGCCCGGAACATTCTTCGGCGCGACTCGAGCGGTTTCTTTCGATGTGCGCCGAGGACAACATGCAGGTGTCGAACTGCACGACACCGGCGAACTATTTTCACATTCTGCGCCGTCAGCTCAAACGCGATTTCCGCAAGCCATTGATCCTGATGACGCCGAAATCCCTGTTGCGCCACAAGCGGGCGGTATCGCGGCTCGATGAAATGGGTCCCGGCACGTCATTCCATCGGCTGTTGTGGGACGACGCCCAGACGCGGGCGAACGAGAAGATCGAGCTTGTCGCCGACGACAAGATTCGCCGCGTCGTCATCTGCTCCGGCAAGGTCTATTACGATCTCTACGACGAGCGGGAGCGGCGCGGCATCGACGACATTTATCTCCTGCGGATCGAGCAGCTCTATCCATTCCCAACCAAGGCGCTGATGGCGGAGCTTTCGCGGTTCAAGCAGGCCGAAATCGTCTGGTGCCAAGAAGAACCGCGCAATATGGGCGGCTGGGTTTTCGTCGATATTTTCTTGGAGTGGGTGCTCAATCAGATCGGCGCCAAGCATCGGCGCGCCCGTTATGCCGGACGGCCGGCTTCGGCTTCTACGGCGGTCGGGCAAATGTCGTTGCATCTCAATCAGCTTAAGCAGCTTTTGGATGACGCGCTGAGATAACCGGCCGCCATCTGCTCAAGGCCGAGACGAATGCCAAGAGGATTTCATGGTTGAGATTCGCGTGCCGACGCTCGGGGAATCGGTAACCGAGGCGACCATCGGCAAATGGTTCAAGAAGCCGGGTGATGCGGTCGCGGTGGACGAGCCGCTGGTCGAGCTTGAAACCGATAAAGTGACGATCGAGGTGCCGGCGCCGGCGGCGGGCGTCCTCGGCGCGATCGCCGCCAAGGACGGCGATACTGTCGCCGTGGGCGCGGTGCTCGGCCGGATCGAGGAAGGCGCGGCGTCCGCCAAACCGGCAGCCGCGGCGAGCGCGCCGCCGGCTCCGCCGGTGCAGGCAACAGTTTCGCGGCCCGCGGCGGCGCGGTCCTCCGCCGAGGCGCCGCTCGCGCCGTCGGTGCGCAAGCTTTCAGCCGAGTCCGGCGTCGACACCGCAACGCTTGCCGGCAGCGGCAAGGATGGCCGCGTCACCAAGGGCGATATGCTCGCGGCGATCGAGCGCGCAGCAGCGCAGCCGACGCCGGTCGCCGCAACGGCCGCGGCGGTTCAGCTCCGCGCGCCGACGCTGCCCGACGATGCCGCGCGCGAGGAGCGCGTGCGGATGACGCGGCTGCGGCAGACCATCGCGCGGCGGCTCAAAGATGCGCAGAACACCGCCGCCATGCTCACGACCTTCAACGAGGTCGACATGAGTCACGTGATGACGCTGCGCTCGCAATACGGCGATCTGTTCGAGCGCAAGCACGGCGTGAAACTCGGATTCATGGGTTTCTTCGTACGCGCCTGCGTGCAGGCGCTCAAGGAAATCCCCGCCGTTAATGCCGAGATCGATGGCGCGGATATCGTCTACAAGAACTACTATCACATCGGCATCGCGGTTGGCACCGAACGCGGCCTGGTCGTGCCGGTGGTGCGCGATTGCGACACGAAATCGCTCGCGGAGATCGAGAAGGCGGTCACCGAATTCGGCCGTCGCGCCCGCGACGGCACGCTCAAGATCGAGGAAATGCAGGGGGGCACCTTTTCCATCACCAATGGTGGAATCTATGGATCATTGATGTCGACGCCGATCCTCAATGCGCCACAATCCGGCATTCTTGGCATGCACAAGATTCAGGAGCGGCCGGTGGCGGTCGGCGGCAAGATCGAAATCCGGCCGATGATGTATCTCGCATTGTCCTACGACCATCGCCTCGTCGACGGTCGCGAGGCGGTCACTTTTCTGGTGCGCGTGAAAGAGTGTCTGGAGGAGCCGGCGCGGCTCGTGCTGGATTTGTAGGAACAACGAACTCCCATCATGCCCTACGATCTCATAGTCATTGGCAGCGGTCCCGGCGGTTACGTCTGCGCCATTCGCGCCGCGCAGCTCGGGCTGAAAACCGCCGTGATCGAGAAGCGCGCGACCTTCGGCGGCACCTGCCTCAATATCGGCTGCATTCCATCCAAGGCGATGCTGAATGCGTCCGAACTTTACGAGGAAGCCACTCACAAATTCGGCGAGATGGGCATCAATGTCGGCAAGGCCTCGGTCGATCTTGCCGCCATGCTGAAATACAAGCAGCAAGGCGTCGATAGCAACGTCAAGGGCGTCAATTATCTGTTCGAGAAAAACAAAATCGAAACGTTCCGAGGCGCCGGCCGCATCCTGGCTCCCGGCAAAATCGAAGTGAAAGGCGCCGACGGCGGGACGCAGGTGCTGGAAACCAAGAACATCGTCATCGCCACCGGGTCCGACGCGGCGCGCCTAAACGGCATCGACATCGACGAAAAGCGCATCGTGTCATCGACCGGCGCGCTCGATCTCGCCAATGTGCCGCAAAAGCTCCTGATTGTCGGCGCCGGCATTATCGGGCTCGAACTCGGTTCGGTATGGCGGCGGCTCGGTGCCGAAGTGACGATCGTGGAATTTCTCGATCATATCTTGCCGGGCATTGACTGCGAGGTCGGCAAGCAATTCCAGCGCATGCTGCAGAGGCAGGGTCTGACGTTCAAGCTGTCGTCCAAGGTGGCCGCAGTCGACGCCTCCGGCAAGAGGCTCAAGGTGAAGATCGAGCCCGCTGCGGGCGGCGGCGCGGTGGAGACGGTGGAGACCGACATCGTATTGGTTGCGATCGGCCGCGCGCCCTACACCGACGGTCTCGGTCTCGAAGCGGTCGGCGTGAAGAAAGACAATCGCGGCCGCGTTATGGTCGATCCGCATTTCCGCACCAATGTCGAAGGCATCTATGCCATCGGCGATGTGATTGCTGGACCGATGCTGGCGCACAAAGCCGAGGACGAAGGCGTTGCGGTTGCGGAAATACTCGCCGGCCAGGCCGGCCACGTAAACTACGACGTCATTCCGAATGTCGTCTACACCTATCCGGAAATCGCCTCGGTGGGAAAAACCGAGGAAGAGCTGAAAGCCGCCGGTATCGCCTATAAAGTCGGAAAATTTCCCTTCACCGCCAACGCCCGCGCGCGGGTGAACCTCACCCCAGAGGGCTTCGTCAAGATTCTTGCCGATGCCAAGACCGATCGCGTTCTCGGCGTGCATATTCTCGGTCCCGACGCCGGCAACATGATCGGCGAGGCGGCGGTCGCCATGGAATTCGGCGCTTCGTCGGAGGACATCGCCCGCACTTGCCACGCCCATCCGACCTTGACCGAAGCGATCAAGGAAGCGGCTTTGGCCGTCGATAAGCGCGCGATCAATATTTGATTGTCCTTGCGGGTGCTGTGGCGCCCCGAATGAACTAAGTCACAACGCCGCCAAAAGCGGCACGGCGTGCGGCGCAAACAATCCGAGCAGCAAAAGCGCGAGCCCCACGGCGCCGAGCGCGCCGCCAAACCAGGCAAGCCCGATCACGCCGGTGATCACCGCCGCCGACGCGAGTACGATGCCGACCTGAAATGCCGCCGAAGCAAGCTCATAATGATGGTATTTCGCCAGCGCCAGATCGCGCTTGTCCTGCGCCTCCTTGGCGCGTTCGGCGAGCTCCTTGCGTCCTTCGCCCGTCGATGGCTCGGAATCGTAACGGGCGGCGGTTTGTTTCCACGTGTCGATTTGCTTTTGCATTGCCGCTTTCGTCGCCGGATCGCCGGCAACATCCGCCGCAACCTTCATCTCTTCGGCGGCGGTATCGACCTGAGTCTTGCGGATGCTTTTGGCCTGAAAGAACGCCCACAGGTCCGATGATTCGACGTTGGCGCTAATTGCCTCGGTTTGCGCGCCTTTGCCGAGCGTTTCGGAAAACGACAGAAACAGCGCGAGCACCGCAATCAGCAATGCGATTCTTTTGTTGAAGAATTCGGCATGCTCGCCTTCGTGCGCCTTTTCGATCGCTTCTTGGATTTCTGACATGGTATCCTCGTTATTCCGGGGCTGACCCGGCTTATCCGCGCGAAATCGTAGGGCCTATGATCGCGGGGCCCGTGACAAGGGCTCGGCGATTTGCCGCCACGCGGCAATCCGGAATGACGGATAAGGTGCTTTTTTGTCAAGCGCGCGGATGCGCGCTGCGGTAGGCCGCAATAAGGCGCTCGGCATCCACGGCGGTGTAGATTTGTGTGGTCGACAGCGAGGCGTGGCCGAGCAGTTCCTGGATCGAGCGTAAATCGCCACCGCGCGCCAACAAATGCGTCGCGAAGGAATGGCGAAGCGCATGCGGCGTCGCGGTTTCGGGCAGGCCGAGTGCTCCACGCAAACGCGCCATGGCGAATTGCACGATGCGCGGCGACAGCGGGCCGCCCTTGGCGCCGACGAAGAGCGGACCCTCGGCCGACAAGTCATAGGGGCAGAGCGCAATATAGTCGGCGACGAGCTTTTGCACCGGCGCGAGCAAGGGAACCATGCGCTGCTTGCGGCCCTTGCCGGTCACCGTCAGAACGTCGCGGCCGTTGAACTCGCCGCGCTTGAGGCCGAGCGCTTCGGAAATGCGCAAGCCGCAACCGTAAAGGAGCGCCAGCACCGCTGCGTCGCGGGCGTGTATCCAGGGTTCGCGGCCATCGCCGGCGGCGAAGGTCGGATCGGCGACGCTTTTGGCCGCATCGACCGTAAGCGGCCGCGGCAGCGTTTTGCCGATTTTCGGCGCGCGCACGGCGGCGAGCGCGCCAAGCCTGCCCCGGCCGTTGCGTTCGAGGAAGCGCCCGAAGGCCCGCATGCCCGCGAGCGCGCGCATCAACGAGCGGCTACCGATATTGCGCGCGCGGCGCGCCGCCAGGAAGGCGCGCACGTCGGCGGGCTCAAGCGCCGCAAGCTCTTTCAGCGAAGGTGCTCCGCCCAAGTGCTCGGCGAGGAACTGCAGGAACTGCAGCACATCGCGCCGATAGGCTTCGAGTGTCTTTGCCGACAAGCGCCGTTCGGCGCCGAGATGGCTCAGCCAAGCTTCGATCTCGGCCGCCACCTTGGGTGCGACGAAGTCGCTATCCGCTTTTTGCACCATATTCCCCTCGTCCCCGCGAAGGCGGGGACCCGGCCCGTGCTAGGGTTCATACGAGATTCCCGCTTTCGCCGGAATGCGCGGAAACAATAACAATGCCCACCTTTACCCTTTCTTAACCGCCCGGAATCGGCGGAAAATCCGGCAATGGCTAAACGGGTTGTCGACGTGCTGGTCCCGGTCGCGCTGGATCGGGCCTATTCCTATCGGGTGCCGGAGGAGCTTGCGCTCGCCGCGGGCGATATCGTCACGGTGCCGCTCGGCCCGCGCGAGACGACGGCGGTGGTATGGGCGGACAATCCCAAGCCTCATCCGCGGCTCGACAACCGGCTCAAGGACGTCGCCGAGAAGCTCGACCTGCCGCCGCTGCGCGGTGAATTGCGCAGCTTCGTCGAGTGGGTCGCCAACTATACCGTCAGTTCGCGCGGCATGGTGCTGCGCATGTGCCTGCGCATGGGCGAGCATCTCGGCCCCGAGCGCGAGCGCGTCGGCGTGCGGCTTGCTGGCGCTGCTCCCGAGCGCATGACCGCCGCGCGCCAGCGCGTGCTCGATGTTCTCGGCGACGGCATCGTGCGCGGCAAAACCGAAGCCGCGCGCGAAGCGGGCGTCAGCGCTGGCGTGATCGACGGCTTGATCGACGAGGGCACGCTTGCGACTTCGGTGCTGCCGCCCGAGCCCGTCGCCGAACGGCCCGATCCCGATTTCACGCAGAGCGAATTCACTCCCGCTCAAAGCGCGGCGGCGGCAGCCTTGAAAGCGAACGTTGCGAAGGGCGGCTATTCCGTCACGTTGCTCGACGGCGTCACCGGCTCCGGCAAGACCGAAGTCTATTTCGAAGCGGTGGCGGACACGAT
>DASPWC010000223.1:0-3292 GCA_035622055.1 Xanthobacteraceae bacterium
CGGGGCGCACCGCCGTCTTGCCGTACAAATGCACCGCGACACCGGGAACGGTGAGGTAGTTCCGATAATCCTCGACCTCGCTGCCGATCAGATTCGTCATTTCGACGCGGCCGCGGCGAACCGGCTTGGCTAACGGCCAGCCCGCGACAGCTCTGATATGCTGCTCGAATTGCGACACCGAAGCGCCGTCGAGCGTCCAGTGACCCGAATTGTGCACCCGCGGCGCGATCTCATTGACCAATAGAGCGCCGTCGCGCAGCAGAAACAGTTCCACGGCCATCACGCCGACATAATTGAATTTCTTCGCAATGGTTTCGGCGATCCGCCGCGCCTGCGCCGCACCGGCCTCGGAGATCGCCGCTGGCACCCGCGACCGTTTTAATATGTGATCGCGGTGTTCGTTCTCGGTCACGTCGAAACATTCGACCGTGCCGTCACGGGCGCGAGCCGCGACAACCGAGATTTCGCGCTCGAACGGCACGAAGGCTTCCAGGATACAGGCTTGACCGCCGACGTCCCGCCATGCCGCATCCGGATCGGTGCCGTTTTTGATCGTGACCTGGCCCTTGCCGTCATAGCCGAAACGGCGAGTCTTGAGTACCGCGGGCCGGCCGACGCGCTCGATTGCCGCCTTGAGATCGGCGGGCGACGAAACTTCGGCGAAGTCCGCGGTGCGGATGCCGAGGCTTGCGACGAAATTCTTTTCGGCAAGCCGGTCTTGTGTCGTCGCCAGGATCGCCGGATCCGGCAAAACCGGAACCCGCGCGGCCAGGAAGGTGGCGGTGTCGGCGGGCACGTTTTCGAACTCGTAGGTGACGACATCGACGTCGGCGGCGAAACGATCGAGCGCCTGCGTGTCGGCGTAATCCGCGCGGGTGACGCGATGAACGACATCGAAAGCCGGAGAATCGGGGCTCGGCGAAAACACGTGGCACTTGAAGCCGAGCCGAGCCGCGGCGAGAACAAGCATGCGGCCGAGCTGCCCGCCGCCAAGAACGCCGATCGTCGCATCGGGTTCGAGCACGGGCTTGGCTGCGGTCACGCGCTGTCCTTCGGCGTGTCGGCGACCGTCTCGGTCTGCCGTGCGCGCCACGCGTCAAGCCGGCGCGCCAGCGCTGCATCGTTGAGCGCCAGGACGCTCGCGGCAAGGAGCGCCGCATTGATCGCGCCGGCCTGGCCGATCGCGAGCGTACCGACCGGCACGCCTGGCGGCATTTGTACGATCGAATAGAGCGAGTCCTGGCCGGACAGTGCCTTGGACTCAACCGGCACGCCGAACACCGGCAGGCTAGTGAGCGACGCGGTCATTCCCGGCAGGTGGGCGGCGCCGCCCGCGCCCGCGATGATGACCTTGAAGCCTTGCGCTTTTGCGCCTTTGGCGAAAGCGTAAAGGCGCTCAGGCGTGCGATGCGCCGAGACGATGCGCGCCGCATAGCCGACTTCGAGCGCATCGAGAGTCTCTGCGGCATGCTTCATGGTCTGCCAGTCGGATTGGCTGCCCATGATAATGGCTACGGATTTTGCTCCCGAAGGCGGCGCCACGGCGGACATTATTCCTGCGCGAAGGAAGCGCCGGATTATAGGCTCGCGCGTTGGACTAGCAAGGCGGCTGATCTAATCTAGCGGGGACAGGCGAAGCGACGCCCGGCATTGGTTAACGCCGGATATCCCGATACTGCGCGCGCCAAGCCGGCCGCCGACGGCAAGCCCGGAGCGATGCACCGATGGAAATGAGCCAATACCATTATCTGCCTTTGGCGCCGAGCTTCTTTGCGATTCTGGTCGTCATTTTCTTTGGCGTCCTGATCCTGCAATCGCTGCGCAACGCCTATGTCAGTCTCGGCGTCAGCTCCGGCACCGCGCTGTTTTTGCTGTTCGCCTCGCTGGTGGGCAGCGTCTTCAACATTCCGGTCGCGGAGCTGAGACCCGAGCCGGTCGTATCCGATCGCATCGTCGATTTCTTCGGCGTGCAATATGCGGTGCCCGTCGTCACGCACTGGCGCGGCACCGTGGTCGCCGTCAATGTCGGCGGGGCGATCATTCCCACGCTGCTGTCGCTCTATCTGCTGGCGACACAGCAATTGTGGTTCAAGGGCGCGATAGCAACCGCAATCGTCGCTTTGGTGCTGCACTGGCTCGCCGATCCGGTTCCCGGGCTTGGCATCGCGGTGCCGGTTTTCCTGCCGGTGGTCGTTACCGCGGCGGTTGCGCTTCTGCTCTCGCGCGAGGAAGCCGCGCCGCTCGCCTATATTGCCGGGAGTCTCGGCACTTTGATCGGAGCCGACCTTACGAATCTCGACAAGGTGAGCGGGCTTGGCGCGCCGGTGGCGTCGATCGGCGGCGCGGGAACGTTCGACGGAATTTTTCTGACCGGCATTCTCGCCGTCATTCTGGCGAATCTTTTTCCCCCGCGCCGGCTGCGCGAACCGCAGCCCTGGGCGACCTGATCTCGCCCGCGTACCACGGTCGTACGCCGTCGCTTGCCAAGCCTTTTGAAAAAGTGCGCAATACCGGCACGCATCCTTCGAGCCTTTACGACTGAACGATGGACCACCCTGCGATCGCGCAATTTCACGCCCATTTCTACTACGATCCGGCTAGTAGCCGGCCGCGGGCCGAACGGCTGCGCGAGCGCGTCGCCGCTCTCTTTCCGCAAGCCAGACTCGGACGATGGCATGACGAATTGGTCGGACCGCATCCGCAATCGATGTTTCAGATCGCCTTTCCCGCCGAAATTTTCGGCGCCTTTATGCCTTGGCTGATGCTCAATCGCGACGGCCTCGTCGTGCTGGTGCATCCGGAAACCGGCGACGACCTGATCGATCACACCGTGCACGCCGCGTGGCTCGGCGCCGTATTGCCCTTACGGCTCGACGTGTTCGAAAAGCGCACATGACGCGGCCGACGGCGAGGTCGCGCTGACGATTGCGACCCTTGGGAATTTTTCCGGCGAGCTCGGCACGTCGATGTATTTCGACCGGCTGGCCGGACGGCCGCTCGAGGCCGACGCGCTGACCGGAGCGAAACGGCTTGGCATTCCGACGCCGATCAATGCGGCGATGCTCGCGTTGTTGCGCGTCATCAATGACGGAAGCGTGGGATAAGGCACGCTTTCGCGTTTGCACTGAAAGCCGCGCCGGGCCATGATGCGGCTCATGCCAAGAGACGATTCGCGAAACGATTCGAGAAACTATTCGCGCGACTTCGGCAAAACGCGGCGCGTGCCCGACGCGCGCAGCGCGGCCGAGAAAGCGTTCAAGGCGGTGACGACCAAGCCGGCCGAAGGCCCGCC
>DASPWC010000224.1:0-3150 GCA_035622055.1 Xanthobacteraceae bacterium
CTGATCGTGGGCTTTGACGCCGAGCTTCGCGAGATCGTCGCTTTGTCGCTCGGCGTAAGCTTGTCGGCCAGTGCTTGCGCCTTCGTCATCGGCGCGCCGCTCGGGACGGCGCTTGCCGTGTATCGCTTTCGCGGCCGCAGCGGCATGATCGTGATTGCGAACGCGCTGCTTGGCCTGCCGCCGGTCGTGGTCGGGCTTGTCGTTTACCTGCTGCTGTCCCGCTCCGGGCCGCTCGGGTCGTTCGGTATCCTGTTCACGCCTGCCGCCATGATCATTGCGCAATGCGCACTTGGCACGCCGATCGTTGTCGCCCTCGTTCACCGCGTCACGGTGGAACATTGGAGCGCCTACGGCGACGCCCTTCTGGTCGACGGCGCCTCGCGACTGCGCACGCTGTGGCCGTTGATGCGCATCGGCCGAGAGGGATTGCTGACTGCGTACCTTGCCGCGTTCGGCCGCGCCATCGCCGAAGTCGGCGCCATCATCATTGTCGGCGGCAATATTCGCGGCTACACGCGCACCATGACGACGGCGATCGCCCTTGAAACCAGCAAGGGCGATCTGAGCCAGGCGCTGGCGCTGGGGATGATCCTCATCGTGCTCTCGATGGCGGTCAGTGCGGCAGCCCTCTATTTCGGGCGCGCGCTCAAGAACAGCTAATGCGCGGCTTCGTAGCGTGGCGGGAAGAAAACTTCTTCGCCGTTGATCTTGTACGACGTAATCGCGTCAAGGCCGGGCTTCGCCGTCAGCCACTCGTGCCAAATCTTCGCCTCGGGGAATTTTACCTTCGGCCATCTGGCCGGGTTCACGAGGATGCTGCCGTAGGGATTGAACAGCGCCGGGTCGCCTTCGGCAAGGATTTCGAGGTTCTGCCGGTTCTTGAAATTGGCCCAGGTGGCGCGGTCGGTCAGCGTATACGCGTTCATCGCCGCGGCGATGTTGAGCGTCGCCCCCATGCCTTGGCCGAGATCGCGATACCAGCCGTTGCGCGGGTCCGGCTGGATGCCGGCGGATTTCCATAGACGCAGCTCCGTCCGGTTTGTGCCGCTGTCGTCGCCGCGGCTGGCAAACGGCGCCGTGGCGGCGGCGATTTGTTGAAGTGCCTTGCGCGCGTCTTTCAAGCCGCGAATGTGGGCGGGATCGCTGTTCGGCCCAACAATGACGAAGTCGTTGTACATCACGTCCCGGCGGTCGATGCCATAACCTTCGGCGACGAACTTGTCCTCGCCGATGCGATCGTGAACCAGCAGCGCATCGACGTCGCCGCGCATGCCGATGGCGAGCGCCTGGCCGGTACCGACCGCCACGACATGGACGCTCAAGCCGGTTGCGTATCTGAACATCGGCAGGATGTAACCGAACAGACCGGAGTCCTGAGTCGACGTGGTGGAGCTGAGCGTGATGAACCGCTCGTCGGCCTGCGCGACGCTGGCTGCGCTGATTGATAGGATCAGGGCGGCAATTCGAATCATGCTTCGAGGATATCCAAATGGGATGCCGATGTCGGCATCGGATCAGATTCGGCCAATGAGAGACCTCCCGCCAATGTCCAATCTACGCTCCCACGCGCAGAGGTGCGCGACCATGGGCTACCTCTGAATTTTGGTCACGGTGATCACGCCGTTGACGCGTTCCGCGGCGAACTTGATCCGGTCGCCGGGCTTCCGTCGATTGGTTCGTTCGACTCAAGCGGGCGGACCGCGACGGCGTTCAAGTCAACTTCTTCGACTTCATCCCGGATCTGGAATTTTTCGGTCAAAGGGTCATTCCACTCATGCATCAGGCCGGCTTGCGGGCCGCAACGGCTGCGCAAGCGCCATGACGCTCCGCCGCGAATAGGCTTGTCTCTGCAGGATGCGCGCAATCCCAATCGGAAAATGCTCGAAGCGCCGGCCGCTAGCTCGGAATGAAGTTCAACGAGTATGGGGACGATCGAGCGGGGCATCCCGAATCATAGGGCACCCCGGCTACCTCCAATCGCGATCTTCCGGGCTTTGCGCCGTAATACCGCAGAACTTGCTCCGCCCGTGTTCATGGTTCCCGGGCTCCCTCGCTTCGCTCGGGCTTTGGCCTCGCCAAATAATCGCGGCGCTATTTCCGTTTCTTCCGCGCCGCGTGTTTCGGGTGCCCTTTGGTCGGCGGCGTTTTGGTCAGGTGCGGGGTTATATGACATTCTTTTTCACCGGCCTCGACTTGCGCGCGGCCATAGTTGGCCAAGGCATGCGCTCGCGCCGCGGGGTATCCGTAAGTCGCTATGGCCTGTCTTATTTGCCCGCAATCGGCCTGGGCCCGCGCGTAGCTCGTCAGCAGCAATGCAATTCCGATTGCAACCAGGATTCGCGTCATGTGGATGGCACCCTTTCCGACTCGCGTTCAATTGCTCAACCCCGCCGCAGGCTACGCCAACCCGAGCGCGCAAGGAAGCCGCCGTCAGCGCATGAGCCCCGCCGCCGAATTGGCGGCGCGCGGCCCGAACAGGATGTCGGGCGTGATTTCCGCGACCGTATTGCAGCCGCAATAGACCATGGTGTTGTCGAGTTCCTTGCGCAGCACCGAGATCGCCTTGGCGGCGCCGGCTTCGCCGCCGACCGAGGTGCCGTAAAGCGTCGCGCGGCCGGTGAGCACCGCCTTGGCGCCGAGCGCCAGCGCCTTGGCGATGTCGGAGCCGCGGCGCACGCCGCTGTCGAGCAGGACCGTCGCCTTGTCGCCGACCGCCTCGGCGATCTCCGGCAGCGCGTCGATCGAGGCGACGGCGCTGTCCATGTTGCGTCCGCCGTGGTTGGAGACGATGATGCCGTCGCAGCCGTGCCCGGCCGCGCGCACCGCATCGTCGGGACGATTGATCCCCTTCACCATCAAAATACCCGGCCACATCTTGCGGAAGATCTTGATGTCGTCCCACGACAGGCTGTCGCGCCGCATCACGGCGTGGGCGGCCGGGTCGGTGCGGACCGAATGGCGCAAATGCGCCGGATAGTTCTCGTAGCGCGGCAGGCCGCCGTTGAGGAGATAGCGCGCCATCACCCGCGCGAGCCAGCGCGGCTTGCGCGCCATGTCGAAGGCGGCGCGGGCGCTCATCCGGAACGGCAGGTTAAATCCGTTCCTGGCGTTGTATTCGCGGTTGGGATTGGCGCCGGTGTCGACGGTGAT
>DASPWC010000225.1:0-5970 GCA_035622055.1 Xanthobacteraceae bacterium
CGGCGCATCGTCGTCCTCAACGTCACCGGCCTGGTCGCGCTTTCCATCAGTATTATTTTCCTGTCGCAATTCCGCGCCGGCCTGATCGATGCACGCATTCAAAGCTTGCTGGTGCAGGGTCAAATCATCGCCGGCGCGATCGCCTCTTCGGCGACGGTGGAAACCGATTCGTCGATCACGCTCGATCCCGACAAGCTGATGAGCCTACAACCCGGCGAAAGCTATGGGCCGAGCGAGGACGCGCTCTACGGCATCGATTTCCCGATCAATCCGGAGCGCATCGCGCCGATTTTGCGGCGGCTGGTTTCGCCGACCAAAACCCGCGCGCGCATCTACGACCGCGACGGCGTGCTGCTTGTCGATAGCCGCAATCTGTTCGGCCGTGGCGATATCCTGCGTTACGACCTACCGCCGCCGTCGGCGGAAAAGCCCGGTTTGTTCGAGCGAGCCTTCATCGCGCTGCGCATGTGGCTCGGCCGTGGCGACCTTCCGCTCTATCACGAGCTCGGTCCGGATGACGGCAAAGGCTATTCCGAAGTCACGGAGGCGCTCGACGGACAAAACGCCAGCAAGGTGCGCATCAACGAGCACGGCGACGTCATCGTTTCGGTCGCCGTGCCGGTGCAGCGTTTCCGTGCGGTGCGCGGCGCCTTGATGCTGTCGACGCAGGGCGCCGACATTGACGACATGGTCGAGGCCGAGCGGCTCGCCATCCTGAAAGTCTTTCTGTTCGCCGCCGGCGTCATGGTGGTGCTCTCCATCCTGCTCGCCGGCACGATCGCCGAACCGGTGCGGCGTCTCGCGGACGCCGCTGAAAGCGTGCGCCGCCGCATCCGCTCGCGCGTGGAAATTCCCGACTTCACGCGGCGGCGCGACGAGATCGGGCATCTTTCCGGCACGCTACGCGACATGACGAACGCCCTCTATCGCCGAATCGAGGCCATCGAGAGTTTTGCCGCCGACGTCGCTCACGAACTGAAAAATCCGCTGACTTCGCTACGCTCCGCCGTGGAGACATTGCCGCTCGCCAAAAGCGACGATAGCCGTTCCCGACTGCTCGGCGTCATCCAGCATGACGTCAAGCGCCTCGATCGGCTGATCTCCGACATTTCGGACGCGAGCCGGCTTGACGCCGAGTTGCAGCGCCAGGAGGCGGCGCCGGTCGACATGGCGAAGCTCCTCAACACGCTGGTCGCGGTCGCGAACGAAGTGAAGCGCGAGGACGGCGTCAAAGTTACGCTGCGCTTCGAAGGCGGCGGCGCGGGCGCGTTCCAGGTGCCCGGGCACGACTCCCGTCTCGGCCAGGTCGTGGACAATCTGATCGAGAACGCGCGCTCGTTCTCGCCGCCGGGCGCCACGGTGCGCGTCACGTGCCGGCGGCTGCGTCACCAAATCGAGATTTTTGTCGACGACGACGGGCCCGGTGTGCGGCCGGACGTGCGCGAGAAGATCTTCGAGCGCTTTTATACGGATCGGCCGCAGCAAGGCTTCGGTCAGAATTCCGGTCTCGGCCTTTCGATCTCCAAACAAATCGTCGACGCCCATGGCGGCGCAATTTGGGTCGAGAACCGCACCAGCGCGCCGCTTGGGCCAGATGGCGAGCCCAAGGTGCTCGGAGCGCGCTTCATCGTTCGCCTGCTGGCAATGTGACGCCGCCTTGTGGAGCGGATTTGACATTCGCTAACTCGGGCCGCGCGTTCGTAAAGCGAATGTCAAATCCAAAGCTTCACGAGAATGATATTTGCTAGAGCATGATCCGGAAAAGTGGATACCGGTTTTCCGAAAAGATCATGCTCAAGCGAAATACCGAATCAACCTAAAATCATGTCGCTTTAAGCGGGATAGCGAATAATGCCGGCAACGATTCACGCCTCGGCTGTGCTGGTGGGCGCGCGGGCGGTTCTAATTCGCGGGCCGTCCGGCGCGGGCAAATCGCGGCTTGCGCTCGAGCTCATCGAGGCGGGGCGCCGCGGCGGCATCGCATTCGCAAGGCTCGTCGGCGACGATCGGGTCCATGTTGAAGCGGCGGCCGGAAGGCTCCTGGTGCATCCGGCGCCAGCGCTTGCCGGACTGATCGAATTGCGGGGCCTGGGCATTCTGCGACAAGATCACGAAGACTGCGCGGTCGTCGGGCTTGTTGTCGATCTGGATGCCGAAGACGGCCAACGCTTGCCGGAACTGCGCGAAGCCATCGTCGAAGGCATCAAGCTGCCGCGTGTTCCGGTCGCCCCGGGGGCGGCCGCACTGCCGGCGGTGCTTGCCATGCTCGCGCCGGCCGGTCCGGCAGGGTCGCTTTCGGGGATCGGGAAGGCCGGTTTGGCGATTGATTAACCATCGTGATCAAAACTGGACTCGGATTGTAAATTGCCTGACGGAATCCTTCGGCACCCGGTCCAAGCGGGGCGGCGCTTGGTCAACGCGCGGTTCCGGTGAAAGCTCTCCTTTGCTGCGATGCAACAAACCCCAAATTTAGCCGATAATGCCCCTTGCGCCGGGGCTTTAGATCGTCATGATGTGCACCCTTTCGTGCGGCGCAACCGCAAAGCGCCCGCGGGGTGTCACATGATCGGTGTTGTACTGGTGACCCACGGGCGGCTTGCTGTTGAGTTCCGCGCCGCGTTGGAACACGTGGTCGGCCCGCAGGGACAGATCGAGGCGGTGACCATCGGCCCTGATGACGATGTCGAGGAACGCCGCAAAGACATCATCGAAGCGGTCCGGCGGGTCGATAGCGGCGACGGTGTCGCCATCCTTACCGACATGTTCGGCGGGACGCCGTCCAATCTTGCCATTTCGGTGATGAGCAGGCCCAAAGTCGAGGTGCTTGCCGGCATCAATCTTCCGATGCTGGTGAAGCTTGCCAAGGTGCGCGACGAATGCCCGCTTGCGGAAGCCGTCGCCGCCGCGCAAGAAGCCGGACGAAAATACGTTACCATCGCCAGCCGCGTCTTGACCGGCAAATGAGCACGGTGGCCCCTAGCGACGCCCGCATGTCCGACGCGCAGCCGCCCGCCAATGACGGCGTCATTCGTAGCTTCGTGATCAGCAACAAAAAGGGGCTGCACGCGCGCGCATCGGCGAAATTCGTGCAGACGGTGGAAAAATTCGACGCCGACGTCCGGGTCACGCGCGGCCATGAGACGGTTGGCGGAACTTCGATCATGGGCCTGATGATGCTCGCGGCGGCGCCCGGAACTTCGATCACGGTTGAAGCGACGGGCCGCGAGGCCGCCGAAGTGATCGAGGCTTTGGCAGCGCTGATCGATTCGCGTTTCGGTGAAGCCGATTGATCCGGCCCGACGATTTCTTCGGCATGATCTTTCTCAAAAACCGGTATCCACTTTTGGAGATCATGCCTCTAGGATTGGCGACCGTACGCGGAAAGCGAAACGCAGCGCCTCGCACGCGAAGAGCCGCTTCAAGAGGAGAATGCAGATGAGTCCTGATTCGCCTGCAGCAAGAGATACTTCCTCGACGCCGGCCGCGACGACTGGTTCGTCGCCCGAACGCCCCACGGCGAGCATTCGTTATCTCGACCGCGCCGACATGGTTGAGACCTTCGCCGATTCGATCACCGGCCTGGTGTTCGATGGCCAGACGCTCCGCATCGAATTCGGCGTTACGCGTTTCGATGACGTAAAACCCGGCGCGCCGATCACGGGCCGACGTTATCCCGCCTGCCGTCTCGTGCTGCCGCCCGCGGCCGCCGTCGATCTAATCAACCGCATGCAGCAGATTGCGGCGGCGTTGACGCAAGCCGGCGTGGTCAGACAGCGCGCTGGCGCGACTGCGGCCAAAAACGCCTAGATCGCGCCTTGACGCGCAGGCGATTTAGAAATCATCGCTTTCCGGCCGCTGCGTTTACCGGGGCTTTTGCAGCTCGCGCGGCCGCTTTCAGATCGGCGACGAAAGCCTGGTAGGCGGCGTGCCTTTCGTCCTCGTCCTCGATACGCAACAGCGCCGAGGGGTGGACGGTGACGACGAGTGTCGTTCCATCCGCCATTTTGATCGGCGTCTTGCGCATCTTGGCGATGGTTACGGTTTTCCCGGTCAGGCTGCGCGCGGCGGTAACTCCAAGCGCGATGATTGTCGATGGACCGACCAGTTCGCGCTCGTAATCGAGCCATATTTTGCAGCGCTCGATCTCGTAGTTGTTCGGCCGCTTGTGCAGTCGCCACTTGCCGCGCATCTCGTGCTTGAAGTGCTTGACGGCATTGGTGACGAAAATGTCTTCACGTGGAATGCCGGCATCCTTCAGCGCGGCATCGAGAATGCGGCCGGCGGGACCGACAAACGGCTTGCCGGCAAAGTCTTCCTTATCGCCGGGCTGCTCGCCGACCAGCATCAATTCGGCGCGGCTCGGTCCTTGTCCTGGCACGGCCTGCGTGGCGTCGCGAAAGAGCGGGCAGCGCCGGCAGTCGCGTTCGGCTTGGATGAGCGCGCGCAGCGATTTGACGGGCGTTTCGGCTGCTTTGGCGGCGATACCGGATAAGGGGCCGGACATGAGGGCAGAATGCGCCGCCCCGGCGAAGGTTCAATGCGGCGACGCGCATAAAGGTATCTTTATGTCTTTATTGCCGCCGCGCTCCCGCCCTGCTAGAAGCGCGGCACCTCGCCGGGATGGCATTGGGCCCCCGAACACCGCAGTCGCCAAAGGATCGTTATGAGCACGTCCACGAAAGCCGGGACTCCCGCAACCAGGATTTCCGCAACGAAGGCTTCCGCTTCGACCGCCGACTACAGGGTCAAGGATATCGGCCTTGCCGAGTGGGGCCGCAAAGAGATCGCCATTGCCGAAACCGAGATGCCGGGACTGATGGCGACCCGCGAGGAATTCGGCCCCGAGCAACCGCTGCGCGGCGCGCGCATCGCCGGCTCGTTGCACATGACGATCCAGACCGCGGTACTGATCGAAACGCTCAAGGCGCTCGGCGCCGACGTGCGCTGGGCGTCCTGCAACATCTATTCGACCCAGGATCACGCCGCGGCGGCGGTGGCCGCCGGCGGCACGCCGGTCTTCGCCGTCAAGGGCGAGTCGCTCGCCGAATATTGGGACTACACGCATCGCATTTTCGAATGGCCGGACGGCAACGGCCCCAACATGATTCTCGATGACGGCGGCGACGCCACCCTGCTCCTGCATCTCGGCATGCAAGCGGAGAGCAATGCGGGTGTGATCGCCAAGCCGACCAACGAGGAAGAGGAAGTGCTGTTCGCCGCGATCGGCCGGCGGCTGAAGGAAAGGCCGGGCTGGTATTCGGCGATCGCAGCGAACGTCAAGGGCGTGACCGAGGAAACCACGACCGGTGTGCACCGCCTCTACCAAATGGAGAAGGAGGGACGGCTTCTATTTCCTGCCATCAACGTCAACGACAGCGTCACCAAATCGAAATTCGACAACCTCTACGGCTGCCGCGAGTCGCTGGTCGACGGTATCCGCCGCGGCACCGACGTGATGATGGCCGGCAAAGTGGCAATGGTCGCCGGCTTCGGCGATGTCGGCAAGGGCTCGGCCGCCTCGCTGCGCCAGGCCGGCTGCCGCGTGATAGTTTCGGAGATCGATCCGATCTGCGCGCTGCAGGCGGCGATGGAAGGTCATGAGGTCGTGACCATGGACGACGCCGCGCCGCGCGCCGACATCTTCGTCACCGCGACCGGTAATGTCGACGTCATTACCATCGAACACATGCGCAAGATGAAAGACCGCGCCATCGTCGCCAATATCGGTCATTTCGACAGCGAGATTCAGGTCGCGGCGCAGAAGAACCTTAAATGGCACAACGTCAAGCCGCAGGTCGACGAGATCGAATTCCCAGACGGCAAGCGCATCATCCTTTTATCCGAAGGCCGGCTCGTCAATCTCGGCAATGCCATGGGCCATCCGAGCTTTGTGATGTCGTCGTCATTCACCAACCAGACGCTGGCGCAGATCGAGCTTTGGACCAATCCCGGCAAGTATAAGAAAAAGGT
>DASPWC010000226.1:0-2206 GCA_035622055.1 Xanthobacteraceae bacterium
CGCGCCAACGGCCGCAGCACCTATCCGCAGATTTTTATCGGCGCGACGCATGTCGGCGGTTGCGACGAGCTTTTTGAGCTCGAGGAGGCCGGCGAGCTCGATCCGCTTCTGGCCGCCGCGAAGGAATCGCCGGCATGAGCGGGCAGGACACGCCGAGCTTCAAAGTCGGCCTCATCCAGATGCGGTCGGGACTCGATCCGGCGGCTAATCTCGCGACGGCACTCGAGTTGATCGACCAGGCCAAACAAGCCGGCGCTGATTACGTGCTCACGCCGGAAATGACCAACATCCTGGCCGCCAAGCGCGACCACCTTTTCGCGCATATCGTCGCCGAAGAGGAGGATCCGACGCTGGCGACATTGCGCGAGGTCGCCCGCAGGCTCGCGATCTACGTTCACATCGGTTCACTCGCGATCAAGGCATCGGCCGAAAAGGCCGCGAACCGATCGTTCCTCATCGATCGCAAGGGCGATGTGGCTGCCCGCTACGATAAGATCCACATGTTCGACGTCGATCTGGCCGGCAATGAGAGCTATCGTGAATCCAACAACTACCGGCCCGGCGAACTTGCCATTCTTGCCGACCTGCCGTGGGGGCGCCTTGGCATGACGGTGTGTTACGATTTGCGCTTCCCCGCGCTCTACCGCGCGCTGGCCGAAGCCGGCGCGTCGTTTCTCGCGATCCCGTCTGCCTTTACTCAGAATACCGGCGAGGCGCATTGGCATGTCCTGCAGCGCGCCCGCGCGATCGAAAACGGCTGCTTCGTATTCGCGGCCGCGCAGGGCGGTAAACACGAAAATGGCCGCGAAACTTTCGGTCATTCCCTTGTCGTCGATCCGTGGGGCCGCGTGCTCGCCGAGGGCGGCATCGAGCCGTGTGTGGTCATGGCGGAGATCAAACCCTCCGAAGTAGCGGTGGCGCGCGGACGGATTCCCTCGCTGCATCATGGACGGCGCTTCGAACTTGTCGAACCGCTGGCCGAGCCGGTTTATCTTCACGCGGTGCGAGAGGCGACATGATCCGCTACGCGCTCAACTGCGATCGAGGCCACGTTTTCGAAAGCTGGTTTGCAAACTCCCTCGCATACGACAAGCAGGCCAGGCGTTCGCTTGTCACATGCCCGGTCTGCGGCTCCGCCAAGGTAGAGAAAGCCATCATGGCTCCCAACTTGGCGCGTGCGGACGCCGCCGGGCCGCAACCGCCGGGGCCGTCGCCGGCGCCGCCCAAACCCATCCCACCGCCTGTTCAGCCGGCGCCGATGCCGGCGATCCCGCCGAAGACGCCGGTCGCGATGATGTCGCCGACCGAGCGGGGGCTTCGGCAAAAGCTCAAGGAACTTCGCGACCACGTCACCAAAAATGCGAGCTATGTCGGGCCGCGTTTTCCCGAAGAAGCACGCAAGATTCACTATGGCGAGGCCGAGCACCGCTCGATCTATGGGGAAGCGTCACTCGAGGAAGCCAAACAAATGCACGAGGAAGGAATCGAATTTCACCCGCTGCCGGTCCTTCCAGACGAAAAGAACTGACGAAAGCCGCCGTTCCTGCCGCGTGCAGACGCAGG
Source organism: Xanthobacteraceae bacterium (assembly GCA_035622055.1). Taxonomy (GTDB): domain Bacteria; phylum Pseudomonadota; class Alphaproteobacteria; order Rhizobiales; family Xanthobacteraceae; genus BOG-931. The sequence goes on from DASPWC010000226.1 coordinate 1,564, forward strand.
ACTTCTTCAATAGGCCCAGACCAGAAGCGCGACCCCGCAGACGACGAGCACCATGCCCACGCCTTCGCGCGCGCTCGTGCGCTGATCGAAGGCAAAGCGGGCGACCAATTGCGAGAACAAGACTTCCACCAGCGCAAGCGTCCGCACGCTGGCGGCGGTCGCCAGCGCGAAGGCGAGGAACCAGAACTGCGACGCCAATGCTCCCATGAATCCTGCGAACAGCGACGCCTTCCATGCGCGTAGTAGCGCAAACATAATGCCTGGCTGGCTCAGCGAGAGATAAAGCGAAAGTGCGACCGCCTGCAGAGCTAATCCAATGACCAGAGTGAATGTCGCCGCCATGACGAAATTCGGCAGGCCGAGGCTGAGGATTGCCCCGCGAAATCCGATTACAGCCAGCGCCAGTGCGCCGCCGGAGGCCAGGCCCAGCAATGTCGGCTTCAGTCCTCCCACCATCCCGCCGGGCTTGGTCGACATGACGATCACGCCAGCCGTCGCCATACAGATTGCGGCTACCATCGGCCACGACACCGTGTCGCCGAGAAACACAAAGCCGAAAATAGCAACCTGGATCGGCTCGGTCTTGGTGTAGGCGATGGTGACGACGAAGGAGCGTCCGCTCATCGCGGCAAGCATCAGCGCG
>DASPWC010000227.1:0-3612 GCA_035622055.1 Xanthobacteraceae bacterium
CCGTTCGTGATCGCCGATAGGGAGGGGGTGCGTCTAGTCGAGCACGCAAGCGGCGTCGGGGCATACGCGAAGCCGTTCGGACGGCTCTCCGCCTTTCATGGGCAGTTCGGCACCTTCGTGCGGGCGTTGAGCTACATGCTCTCCCACGGCAGCGACGGCCTGCGCCAGGCGTCCGAGGACGCGGTGCTCAACGCCAATTACGTCCGCGCCGGTCTGCGCGACCTCATCAGCCAGCCGTTCGGCGACCGCGCTTGCATGCACGAAGTGCTGTTCGACGACCATTGGCTCGACGGCACCGGAATTGCCACGCTCGACGTGGCCAAGGCGCTCATCGACGAGGGCTACCACCCGATGACGGTCTATTTCCCCCTGGTCGTGCACGGCGCCATGCTGATCGAGCCGACCGAATCCGAGAGCAAGGCTTCCCTCGACCTGTTCGTGGCGACCATGCGCGATCTCGCGATGGCTGCCCGCGGCGGCGACAAGGGGCGCTTCCTCGAAGCGCCCCGGCTCGCGCCGCGCCGCCGGCTCGACGAGACGCGCGCCGCGCGCAATCCGGTGCTGCGCTGGGTGAAGCCGCCACCGACCCAGGCGGCGGAGTAGGGCGGGTTTCCTGCCTGCGCGGTCGACGGCTGTTGTGATGGTCACGTTGGCGGCCGCCAGGGGCCTGGCCGGGGTCTCGCGCAAGGCGGATGTTCGTTGGCATTATAATCACTCTTATTGACGTAACAGGCCCGATGGCTGTCGCAAGTGAGCTTGGTGCCATTTGATGTCACGTCTTTCGGCGGCTTCATGCCGGTGGAGACAGGGTTCAGCAAGCCAAACAAATAACACTGATGCTCAAAAAACGGAGTCCAATGCTTAAGGGGTTCCGCGGGATTGGGTGGGGCGCACGGCGATCCCTGATCTGGGTCGGTCTTATTGTCGTCGCACATATTCAGGGTGATATCGATTGAGTGCTGGTAATCGGGATTGATGTCCAACCCCAGCCCGCTTATCGGTAGAATGAACACGGCGCCATTCCCGAGAAACGCCGGTGTAGCGCCGGCGCTTATGTCAGCCGAGATTAGGAACTGCGAATTTAGCTCGACCGATGTGAATTTCACGTCGTTAGATATGCAGGGATCGAGAAACGCTACTGTCGGATCGGAACTAGCCATGTAAATGTACTTGTCCCCATCGAACTCCTTAACGAAGGGCGCATCTTTTGCTTTGAAGCCGTTGGCGATAAGAGCATCGTGGTAGCATTTATCTTTCGCCTCGATCTGTTTTTGGGCCGATTTGATCCCTTGTTCGGCCGACTCTGTCTTGTTTATCGTCTCAAAGTAGTTTTTGAGCCAATCTTTGAGGAAAAGATACTTAGCATAACTATGCGCCCAGGGCGGACAGTGCGATAGAATCTTATCGCCGTTCTGCGATGTCACGGGTAATGCGGAGTTCACAGGTACGGTGAACTTAATCGTTACGGTCCTCGTTCTCTTTGGTTGAATCTTTGCGGCTAGGCTGGGAACCGCAGATGCTCCGCTGCCTGTGAGGGCAATTATCTGAGCGAGCGAAACCAGTCCAAGGTGCGCTGCGTTGACACCCGTAAAGTTAACGTAACCTCCATCGTCTGTTTGCAGTTTGAGAACGACATCCGCGTCCGCTGTGGAGGGCAACCATCTGCGCTTTATTTCATAAAGCTCAGGGTGCGTTTCCAAATATTTAGGGTTCTTTTTCAAAAATACGTCTATCTGTGTCATAGTGCCACTGTCTGGGTTCTTCATCAGGGTGTGCTCATTCAGATAATCGGCTACGAAGTCCTGCAGCTCGCAGGACACCTGCTTGGCAACGTCGGAGACCGGCAGATAATAGAGCAGCGGCTGCTCGGTTATCCCAAATCCGGGCAACATTGCGCAGCCGGAGACGACGATTGAAACGACCGCAACGATGAACGACGGGTGAATAATTCCCCATTTGGACCGGCACATGACGCCCCCCAGCGCGAGTGCGCAACCTATGGTCTGGATGCTCGTCTTCCGTTGGGATAACAGTCAACCGTTGTGCCTGTGAACTGCGGGGATAACTTGAAAACTTCGGGCCGTTATTTCGCGCCTGTTGTTTTTCGGTCACATGGTGAAGTCGGGCGAGGCAATGACACTGCGATTGCCGGTCCGCTGAAACGCGCGGTCGCGAGGCGCGGCATCGGGATAAACATACCTTCGCAAGCTACATGCCATTTGAGGTACGGAATGACCGTCGTAAACTCGGGCGGCGTCATCACGGGACAGCACTATGCACATTGCCGATTTGGGCGACCACGCACTTGAGGGCCTCCGCCGAACGCTGGTTGGACTGTTACTCGTATGCACCACGTGGGCTACCGCCGCCGAGCCTCTTCCAGCGGATGCGGAGCGGGCGCTCAAGGCGGCGGACAGCTTCAAGGAATGCGACGCCTGTCCCGAGATGGTGGTGGTGCCCGCCGGCGCGTTCGCCATGGGTTCGCCGGCAAAGGAGGACGGCCGCAATCCGAACGAAGGGCCGCAACATCGCGTCGCGTTCGCGCGGCCGTTCGCGGTGGGCCGCTTTGCGGTGACGTTCGACGAATGGGACGCGTGCGTGGCCGACGGCGGCTGCAACAATTACCTCCCGGACGACGACGGCTGGGGGCGCGGCCGGCGGCCGGCGATCAACGTGTCCTGGGACGACGCCAAGGCCTATGTCGCGTGGCTGTCGCGCAAGAGCGGCCGTGCCTACCGGCTGCTCAGCGAAGCGGAGCGCGAATACGTCGCCCGCGCCGGGACGACGACGCCGTTCTGGTGGGGGGCGTCCATATCGACGAACGAGGCCAATTACGATGGCACCTACACTTACGGCAACGGGCCGAAGGGCGAGTATCGGCGCCGGACCGTCGAAGTCGACGCGTTCGCGCCGAATCCCTGGGGGCTCTACCAGGTGCACGGCAACGTCTGGGAGTGGACGGAGGATTGCTGGATCGACAGCTACCAGGGCGCGCCCGCCAACGGCGCCGCATGGATTCGCGACCCATGCGGATTTCGCGTCGTGCGCGGCGGCAGCTGGGGCAACGTGCCGTGGTTCCTTCGCGCCGCGGTGCGCTTCCAAAGCTATCCGCAGCATCGCTATGGCGAAGCGGGATTCCGCGTCGCCCGGACGCTCGCGCCGTGAGTAGGGACTAGGGAGTGGGGGGTAGGGCCGCCCTCTTTTTCCTATTCCCCATTCCCTATTCCCTACTCACTCCTCACCACTCACCCGGCGTAGATCCAGAAGTCGCCGATCGCGCAGGCGCCGGCCGCCGGCAGCGGTGCGGGAACCTGCACGCAGGCGAACGGATGCGGTCGCATGCCGTATCGGTCCGACCACGCCGCCGATATGCCGGCAAAGTCCCGCACGTCGGTGAGAAAATATTGCGCCCGCACCACGTTGGACGGCGGCGCGCCGACCGCGGTGCAGACGGCCTCCGCGTAGGACAAGAGCATCGCGCCCTGCACCTGGCCGGCAAGGCTCAAGCCGTCGAACGCCCGCGCCTCGTCCGCCTTCGGCACCCATCCGTCGCGGCCGACCGCCATCAGCGCGGAGGGAAATACAAGCTCGCCGGCGCGCACGCACGGCCCG
>DASPWC010000228.1:0-5548 GCA_035622055.1 Xanthobacteraceae bacterium
GCGCTCTAAAGCACGTCCGAGCTTGATCGAGGTAACGAAGGCGTTGCCGCAATCGTCGCAGAGCCAGTTATGATCGATCCTGCCTGCCGTGTTGAAGCGGGACTCTTCTGCAACCAGCAGAGCGCTGCCGCAACGCGGACATTTCGGCCGGCTGAGATTGTCGGTGGGAGCGATTGGCGCCAGTGAAGCGCGTGAAAGAGGGTAGGTCAGCATCGTCGATCCTCCTCGACGAAAAACCCGACGCACCCACCATGAAGCAACCCTGCACGACAAGTGTGGCGGGACGGCGACAGCTGCGTGAACACCCCATGCCCACTGCGCATGCCATCATCCCTTCGCCGCATTACCTGGACTGGGTGTCGATCGGCACGCAGTTGGTCCGGCCCGATAGAACACAATCTTCCACTTTTTCGTTGGAATAGAGTTCGCGCACCAAGAGCCAGCCGACCAGGAAAAGCAGCACAACCACGCCAAGCGCGATTATCGATCGTCGCTGACTATCATTTCCCTTGCCGTCGTCCGCCATGGCTTGTTCATGTGTTGGTGCCGAAGTTCCAGTGAATCTATAGCGAGGGAGCGGTGATTTGAACCCTCTGCGCGCTAATCGATCCCGGTCACGGCATCCAGAATGGCTTCACAGCATCTAAATCCTGTCTGGATCGCTTGAAGCCGATATCTTCAAGGTTCTTGTCGCTGAGGTCCTTGAGTTCGGCGCGGACGGTCGTGCGCCTCCAGCGCAAGAGATAGAGCGTGAAAAATTCCGGAACCCTCGTCACGATATCAAGTGGGAAGATGGTCATGGCGCATCTCCTTCCCATCGGCTTTCGAAGACTAGCGGGAACGTCGGGAAGCGCGCTGTGACCGAGGGCACAGTGAAAAATTGGCCACAGCGAAATTGTCCCGGATGATCCCGGGCTAAAGGCCAGGTACTGTTTGCGAGCGACAGAGATGAAAATTTTTCATCTAAAAATCGAATATCAAATATTCAGTGTAGTAAGGCGGCTACAGCCTTGCGGATTTCGCGGCGCCAAGAACAGCACGCGCGGTGTTGCCAACAACACGGTGCCGAGCGGCTTTGAAACCGCGACCGCGAGCAATGACGGTGAAACCGACCTTCAATATCGGCGCGATCGGGCTTGAGCGGCTTTGCAATCCGGCCATCGACACGGTGTTGTTAGGTCAGAATCTTTCGTTCGTGACGCCGGGGCAGGCGAGCGCCGTTGGCGGCGTGCTCGGCGCCGGCATTCAATATCGGCCGACGGCGAATGTGAGTCTTTTCATTGCCGGCGAAGGCACGGCGATGAGCGATCGGAGCTACAGCGGCAGCGGCACCGGCGGCGTGCGCGTGTCGTTTTAAAGCGCTATGAGATTTGTTTGAATTGTCATGCCCGCGCATAGCCGTTCTCAGAACGGCTCGCCTCTGGCGGGCATCCACGTCTTAAGAGCACTTCGCCAAGGAAAGTCGTGGATGGCCGGAACAAGTCCGGCCATGACGCGCTCCAAGACGATTGGCGGGAACAACCCTAGCGATGATACCGGTAATGCCAGCAGTGGCGGTGGAAAGTGTTGTCGATCCAGCAGCTACCGTAACCGATCGGCGGTCCCCAGAACGGCTCGCCGAAAACGGCGCCCACCACGCCTCCGGCAACCGCACCGACGGGTCCCGCGACCACAAGACCCGAACCCGCTCCGGCCGCGGCGCCAACCATATCGGCGCGAGCGGCCGATGAAACGATCGCGGCTATCGCGACGCCCACGATCGCAAGCGCAGGCTGACGCATAAAGCGAAACGATCTCATGCCGAATCGGCGTTTCGCTTCGATTTGTTGTTTGAGCGTGATGTTTTCGAAAAACGGGTATCCGCCCCGGATCAAATCCGGAGCAAGTTTTTTTCGGATCATGCTTTGTGCCCCCAATGACGATCTCGCGCCGGCAACTCCGTTTTATTTTGCGACGAAGACAAGAATACTGCCGGTGACGATGATCGCGGTTAAAAGCAGAAAGAGCAGGTTAGCTTTCCACGTCGGCTTCAAACCGGCGTAAACGGGAACTCGCTCATAGCTGGTCATGGATCCGCCAAGAGCGTCCGCCCGCGGCCCGAGACCAAAGTCCAGGCCGGCAAGCTCCGCCCATCCCCCTGTGTCCCCACGGGCGATATCAGAACGGATAGTCAGGGCCGAATTGCGTGCGCCGGATGATCATGTAAAGGAGATTACGAGGATCGCGACGCGCTGCGGCGCCGATGTGGGCGACAACGTGGCCACGCATCCACCGTCAAAAAATAATTGGCAACTGTAGCAGAAATGCCATAGGCGCTCGGAAATACACTGCGCGCACATCGTTTTTTGCTTGAGCTCCTCGGCCGAAGTGGAGCGCGAAGCAATCCAAGCTTAAATTTTATGCTGGATTGCTTCGTCGCTTTCGCTCCTCGCAATGACGATGCACGCCGTGAGAACGGGATTCCATTTCCCCTCCCGCCCGCGCGCGCAGCGCGTGGTGGGGAGGGGTGTAGGAGTGGGGGGACTTTGCTAGAGCGGCCCCCTCCCCGGCGCATTTCACGTCGTGAAATTCGCCGACCCTCCCCACCGCTTTCTCGGGGGGGAGGAAAACCAAAGCCGCGCCGCGAGGACGAGTTGTCATTGCGAGCGAACGGGTCCGGCTCAAAGTGGCCGGCCCGATGACACGCGCACGCGAAACCGGCATTGTTTAATCGAGCGCTCCCGTTCCTCGCGGCGTGGAAGGTCTCCGCTTGGCGGATGAAAACAATTCTTTGTCCCGGAAAGGCAAGATTCAGCCGAACGGATTGGGGCCGGGTGGTCCGCCTCGGTGGCGACGAGCGCCGAGGGATGGCGGCGCGACGTGCCAAGGCACGGCCGCGCCGCTACTTTTTCCGGCTCGCGAAGGGAGCAACCGTGAAACCCGAGCATACGGTTTTGTCATCGGTTCAGGAGGGCGACGTTTGGCGCGTGCGTATCGAATGGCCGAACGGCGCCGTGCATTATTTCGGCAGTTTTGCTTCCGAAAAGCATGCTCTGCAGTGGATCGGCGACCATGCCTGGCTGACGACGCCCATTACCAGGAACACAATCCAGCCGCCTAACGCGGATCAGGCGCCGGCAAACGCAGCCGAGCAAAAAACCGGCACTGAGCAGAATACCGGCGTTGAGCAAAAAACCGGTGATGAGAAAAAAACAAAGAGCTGCGGCTCATAGCCGGCGCGCTGCGCGAGGCGCGCATGTCGTGCGCAGGGGGAGAGGGAAGAAGAGCGCCGCGAGGGTCATTGCGAGCGCCACGCAGTGGAACGAAGCAATTCAGTAATAATCGCTGTGAATCCTGGATTGCTTCGTCGCTGAGCTTGCCATTGGCCATTTCGGGCCGGACCCGTTGCGCTCCTCGCGATGACGACCCGCAGCAAGTGCGGGCATGACGTCCGGGGCAGGCTTTTTCAGGATCATGCTCTATCGCTGAGAGCCAGCGGGCAATTTGACGATTCGCGCCGCGACATCTCTGGCGCCGCTGTGCGTATCCACCGTCGCTTCCTATTGCAGTCAGAGCAAAGTAGCGATGCTTACAAACATGGCGACCAAAAAAAGGATAAGATAGCCCTTTAGGTCGGTTTCAGGCCGGCGTAATTCGGCGTTCGCGCCTGTCCGATCATCGAGGTCCCCACCGAGTGCCGTTCTGCAAATAACTCAGAGGCCCCCTCAAAAGTTCCGCTCCATTGGCCGCCGGTTCAAGGGCGGCAATTTAAAATGTGCGCCTTGGACATGACAGCCCTATGAAATTACCCATGAAATTGCTCATGAGATTGCCGACGAAATTGCTCATGATATCAGCGGCCAATTCGGTCAAGGAATGGTTCCGGATAGAGTAGGTTATTGCGGGTTCGCGCGGGAAGCGCCGCGCCAATCGGCCGCATCTCGACGAGGCTTTATCGATCGAATAGGCTCCGGCGCAGCGAAAGGCGGCTTGCGATGGAAACAAATAATCTGCAGCACACGGAACAAGGCGGTCCGTCCGAGTGGGGATTTGTAGCTTTTATCGTCCTTATCACCGCCATCGCCGTGGTGATGGTTCTGGTTCAAATCTACTTGCAAAATCCGCAGTAGAAGATCCGGAGTAGAAAATACCAAGTAGAAGATCGCACTCGGACGGGAATCCGAGCAAACAACATTTCCCGCGCTGTATTTTTTCCGCGCTAGAAAGCGGCGAGGCCGCGATCCATCCGCTCCTTCGTCGCGTATAGCTACTTCGTGACGTAGGGCGCAGCCGACGGCACGGGCGCGACGAAACCGAAGTGGTAGTTGATGCCAAACGTGACCGTCTGCACGTTCTGGTGAATGTCTTCCGTAAAGAAGTCGCCGGCGCCGCCGGTAAATCCGATCGACCTGTTCGGGAAGCCATAATAGTCGTACTCGACCCGGACCGACCAGGCCGGCAGAACCATCCACTCGGCGCCCCCACCGACAGTCCATCCGGAGCGTGTTTCGCTAGCGCTAAACAGCACGCCCGGCAGGGCCTCAGGAGGAGCGCTGCCGAGCGCCAAATCCGTGTAGTCGTCATGAACCCACGCCGCGCCGCCTTTTGCGTATAAGAGCCAATTTCCGAAGACGGGACTGTTAATGACTGTGCCCAATCGGCCGGTGGCATCGGCGAGCCAACGCGGGTCGGCGGTGCATGCTTGGGGCGCCAGCAATGGGAAGCAGGAAAATGAGCTGCTCGCTCCAGACCAGGTAGAGCCGCCCTCGATCCCGAGAAGGATGGAGCCGACCTGATAATTGTAGCCGCCCTGGACGCCGCCAACGACGCCTCTCGCCGTTGCCGACCCGTCAGTTGCGCCCAAGGGCGCCGAGAAATTGTCGATGAATTCCTTTTGGCTCCATCCCGGGCCAACATTGCCGCCGATATAAAGGCCCGTCCAGGACGGGATCACGGGAAGGGGCGCCGGCGGGGCCTTGACCGCCATGTCGGCCGCAAAACTTTCGGTGGCGCTCACCAAGAGAGCGCTGATCACAAGAAGTGCAAGCCTCGAAATGAAAAACCTGGACGACACGGCCGCCTCCCCTGATTCGGCGCGAGGCGATCACAGTCATGATGGACAACATGATTCGATAGTGCATTCGTGCAACAGGTGCGCCAAAAAGCAATTATCCAATCGGATCACAAGAGGTTCAGCCGCACTCCTGCAACATCGGTTCTCAGCGAAAAGCGCGCCGCGCCGGTTCCGCAAGATACGGATTTCGCTTGTCGATTCCCGAATCGGGCGTCACCACGCGCCGCGCAGCCTGCCAGGCTCGCGAATTTCAGGAACCGCCGCGCTTTGCCCCAGGATGCTCTTATGAAAGATCTTCCGGATCGGGAGCTTTAGTTGTTGCGCGATCGGCAAAGGCCAACGCAAAAGTCAACACGACAAGAACAATAATCTTCATCATGGCGCCCTCAACGCGAATAAGGATTGGCCGCGATCCATTCCGAAATTCGGACTTCGCTCCTTGCATGCCGACACGACGCGCGGATCGAATGCGGGCAGCGGCTTTGTCGCCTGGCT
>DASPWC010000229.1:0-5606 GCA_035622055.1 Xanthobacteraceae bacterium
ACCTGGCAAATGCTGCTCAAGGGCATGGGCGAGGTCGAATCGGCCGGCCGGCCGATCGACGCTGCCGAAATGGTTCTCGTCCGCATCGCTTATGCCGCCGACCTGCCGACACCCGACGAAGTGATCCGCTCGCTTGGCGAAGCGCAACGCGGCTATGGCGGAGCGGCGGCCAACGTGGCGCCGGTCAGCGCGCAGGCGCATTCCGAGCGGGCTCGTATGGACGTACCGCGCACGGAGTTGCCGGCGCGAGGTCAGCGCGGTCCCATTGCGTCGGCCAACAAGATGACCGCGCCCGCGCCGATCGATACGCCCACACCGGAAAGCGGTGAAATCCGCGTCGTGGAAAGTTTCGAGGATCTGATCGCGCTCGCAGTCGAAAAGCGTGACCTTTCGGTCAAGAGCGCGCTCGAACGCGACGTGCGGCTCGTCCACTTCGAAGACGGCAACCTCGAAATCGCTCTAGAGACCAGTGCACGCAAGATGCTGATTGGGGAGCTTTCGAAAAAGCTCTCTAACTGGACCGGCCGCCGCTGGATGGTCGTGGTTTCGACCGAAGCGGGATCGCCGTCGATCCGCGCGCAAACCGAAATGCGCAGGGCCGAGCTGAAGGACGGCGTGCGCGGCGAGCCTTTGGTTCAGGCGGTGCTGACGCGCTTTCCCGGCGCCGAAATCGTCGACGTCCGTCCGCCGCCAAGCGGCACACCGGGCGCTTCCATTGAAGATTCGCAGGAGGCCCCTCCGAGCGAGAGCGAGGAGGACCGGTGACGACGGCGCGACGCAAACGCGTTTCACCGTGCTTAAAAAGGACATGCCATGCCTGATTTTCTCGGCTTGATGAAACAGGCCACCGAATTCAAATCCAAAATGGAGGAGATGCAGGTCGAACTCGAACGGCTTGAAGTCGAGGGCGCGGCCGGCGGCGGGCTCGTCGTCATCCGGCTCTCCGGCAAAGGCGATCTGCGCGGGGTCCGCATCGATCATTCCCTGCTGAAGCCCGATCAGAACGAGATCGTCGAGGATCTCATCATTGCCGCACATGCGGATGCGCGGCGCAAACTGGAAGTCATGCTTCAAGAAAAGATGCAGGCTCTCACCGGCGGCTTGCCGCTCCCGCCTGGATTAAAGCTGTTTTGATGTTGTATTGCGTCAAATCGCGGTACGCACATTCGATCATCTTTGTGTCTCGCGGTCGTACCGATCGCACACTGAAGCTCTTCGCAAGTCGTTCAGGGCCGCGATGATGGCCATCGTTTCCGCGGGACCGGAAATAGAGCGCCTGATCCAGCTCTTGGCGCGCCTGCCGGGGCTTGGCCCGCGTTCCGCACGGCGAGCAGCCCTGTTCTTAATCAAAAAACGCGAGCTGATCATGGCGCCGCTCGCGGCGGCGCTGCAAACTGCGATGGAAAAAATCGAAGTGTGCCGGATCTGCGGCAATATCGATACGCAGAACCCTTGTACGCTCTGCACGGATCCGCGGCGCGACGGCTCGGCAATCGTGGTTGTTGCCGACGTCGCCGATCTCTGGGCGCTGGAGCGGGCACACGCCATCAATGCCCGCTATCATGTCCTCGGTGGGATATTGTCCCCCCTCGACGGCATTGGGCCGGACGATCTCGCCATCGATGCCCTCGTCAAGCGGGCGAGTGACCCGGCGGTCAAGGAAGTCATCTTGGCTTTGAGCGCGACAGTCGAGGGCCAGAGCACCGCCCATTACATTACCGATCTTTTGCATGACGCGAACATTAGGGTTACGCGGCTCGCTCATGGCGTACCCGTCGGCGGCGAGCTCGACTATCTTGATGAAGGAACGCTGGCAGCCGCAATCCGCAGCCGAACTGCTTTTTAGGGTTCGATCCGGAAAATGCTCGCCCCGGACGCCACCCAGGATCGAAATCGGTTTTCCGAAGAGACCATGCTCTATTGAAAACGCAGAGCCGCTTCGGTTTAGTTTGCCTCAATTGCGGCTCTAGAAGCGCATCACGGCGCCCTTGAGCGAGAGACCGCCGAGACGAAGACTGAACAGCACGGCCTGCCTTTAAATTAGCCAATAGCGCCCTGCAGGGCCGCATTGCTTGGCAAGGACCCCAACACCAAAATCCGCTGATATTGCAATGCTATCTCGGCAATCTGAGCGAGCCGGTGGCTTGTCGCCGACCAGGTCAGCGACTTGGCCTATCGTTTGCATGGAAGGGTTTGGCGGTCTCGGTCTCACCCAGCGTGACAAATTGAGATCGCCGGAGCCCCGGCATTCCCGGCACCGGGGCTCTATTTTTTTGCAGCCCATCCGTCGTCCCGGTTTCACCGCCCCACATCGCGACATGCACGACGAGGTCCACCGTCGTCACCGGCGTAATACTTTCATCGCCGGATTGATTTTCGGCACTGTGTTAAAAAAGCGCGCCCGTACCAAAGAGACCATCACCCGTGGCATGGTGTGAAGTTCGGGCGAGACGATGTCCGTCCGGCCTTGGTCGGTTTCGAACGGTGGGCTCACAAATGAACCGGACTCCCGATGAGCGATGACGTTCCTTTCGATAGGACTTTCGACCTGGAGCCCGATCGCGTCCGGCAGATTGCACCGGGGGTGCGGGCGATCGCGGCCGATAACCCCGGTCCGTTTACGTTCAAGGGCACGGTGAGCTACATCGTTGGCCGAGGCCAAGTAGCGGTTATCGACCCCGGTCCGGACGATCCCGCACATGTCGCGGCGCTTCTTGACGCCGTGCGGGGCGAAACGGTCACCCATATTTTCGTGACGCATACCCACCGGGATCACTCCCCTGCGGTGCCGCGAGTCAAGGCCGCGACCGGAGCAAAAGTCTACGCGCAAGGACCGCATCGGCTGTCCCGACCGCTGTATACCGGTGAGGCTCGCAGGCTCGACGCCTCGGCCGACATGGAATTTCGTCCGGACATCGCGCTCGCGGACGGTGAGGTGGTGAGCAGTAATGGCTGGACTCTCGAAGCGGTGGCGACACCGGGCCATACCGCCAACCACATGGCTTTCGCTTTCAAAGAGGCCGATCTGCTGTTTGCCGGTGACCACGTGATGGCCTGGTCGACCACGATCGTGGCGCCGCCCGATGGCGCCATGAGCGATTACATGGCGTCACTGCACAAACTCGCCGCGCGCAACGAGCCGATCTACTTGCCAGGACACGGCGCGCCGGTTCACGAAGCTCCGCGTTACGTACAATTTCTGATCAGGCATCGCCGCGGACGCGAAGCCTCCATTTTGCATCGGCTCGGCAAGGGCGCGGCCGACATTCCCACGATCGTAAAGGCCGTCTATATCGGGCTCGACCCCCGTCTATTCGGCGCAGCCGGCCTGTCGGTCCTGGCGCATCTGGAGGAGCTGGTCGCGCGCGGCACGGTTGCCACCGACGGCATGCCGTCGATCGCGGGCACCTATCGCTTGGCCTGATTGGCCTTAATTGCCGGGGGATGAGGCGGAGGCGGCGTGGGCTTTTTCTCGGGCTGCGGAGTCGCCAGCACATCGTCGATATCGTCGATGAGATTGCGCACGCGTTTGGCATTCGTGCCGAGGTCGTGGCGGCCATAGCGCGAGGTGGAACGGATATCGATCCGGGCGCCGTCAGCGGTTGGCCGGATCCGGACGACGATATCGTCGCGGAAGCCGAGGATCGGCGTACGCGCCACGGCCTCTATAATTCCGTCTTGTGTCGTGCTCACCTTTGCGGTGTGCGCATCGATGACACGCGGCAGTGCTCCCTGGCCTTGCGGCGGCCGCGCATTCACCACGCGCCATCGGCGCTTGGTGATAATCTTCATCGCCGCGTCATAGGCTTCCTGCGGGGTCGAGGTGGTATCGTCCGGCTCGATATCGGAATAGGCCGTGTGCTGCAGTTCGGCGGTATAAAGCCCGGCATAGGTGATTGGATTCGCGTCGCGGGGCCGCAACCGCGCGATAGCGTCGAACTGCGGCGGATCGATCGGGTCGGTCGTGATGTCGTAGATCGACGGCAGCCGCCAGACTACGGTGCCGAGATAAGCCGGGTAGGCAATTAGCGCGACGCCTATGACGAGCGCTATGACCGCCTGCCGACCGCCCCCAACACCGTCGCGCCAAATAACAATGCCGGCGCCGAAAGCGAGCAGGATCGCAGCGCAAGCCAGAACTAACGCGCCGGCAAGCGTGGATAGCGCCGGAACGATTTCCAGCGCCCCAGAACGCACGATGATCACGGCGATGAATGTGGCCGCGAGCGAAAATAGCGCGATGCGCAGCGCCCAAATGGCGAGCCGCGAAATCGGCTGTTCCGTAAAGATCCGTCGTCGCATAATTTTTAAGCGCTAATCCCCATCCACAAATCCTTCGCACCGAATTGCGTCCCAATTGCGCGAAGGGCCGGCGAGACCTCCTGCGTATTATATTGGGGTGCGAAACGCTCGTCTTCGACTTAAAGTGGAATGTGCCGGCGACGCGACGTCACTCGTCGAGAAGACTATCGATCTCGAACTGGACGCTTTCGCCCGGCGTACAACGCTCGCCGGCGCCTGCTGCAAGGAGCATGCGCGCTTCTTCGAGCGTCTCGGCTTCGATGCACCATTCTTCCATGCGCGTAACCAGCATCCTGGCGTGGAATCGCCGGGTTTTCGTGTTGATTGCGCGCCGTAATGCGACTTGTGCCGGCATGGTTATCCGTCCGAATCACCGCAATGCGTAATTCTAGGCCCGCTCGCAAATAGAACAAAGAAGAAACGCCGCGCCGTCGGTTCCTTTGTGGAACGTGGGCTCCACTGATATCGTTGAATCCGAGTTCCTCAAAGTGTGGAGTATCGTCGTGGCACCGCGCGCGTATTGGAAAGGTTACCTCAAATTGTCGCTCGTCTCGTGTCCCATCGCGTTGTTTCCAGCGACGTCCGAAAGGGAGAAGATCAGCTTTCACCAGCTCAACAAAGAGACGGGCAACCGCATCCGGTACAAAAAGGTCGACACCGAAACTGGCGATGAGGTGGACAACGCCGACATCGTCAAGGGCTACGAAGTCGCCAAAGGCGAGTATATCGAGCTTGAACCGGAGGAGATCGAGGCGGTCGCCATCGAGAGCAAGCGTATCATCGACATCGAGGATTTCGTACCGCGCAGCGAGATCGACGAGCTCTATTTGCGCGACCCTTACTACATCATTCCCGACGGCGAAGTTGGCCAGCAAGCGTTCGCCGTGATCCGCGAGGCCATTCGCAAGGAAGGCATGGTCGCGCTGGGCAAAGTGATGTTCACCTCGCGCGAGCACATCATCGCACTCGAGGCTCGCGGAAAAGGCATGGTCGGCGTGACGCTGCGCTACCCCTACGAAGTGCGGAATGAGGAAGAATATTTCGACACGATTGAGGACGAGAAAATTCCCAAGGACATGATCGACCTCGCAGTCCACATCGTCGAGACCAAGACCGGTCATTTCAAGCCGCAGGAATTCAAGGACGACTACGAGGACGCGCTCAAGGACCTGCTGCGACGCAAGCAAAAAGGCGAAAAGATCGAGCGGCCGAAGGAACGCGCGCCCTCGAACGTCATAAACCTGATGGACGCGCTGCGGCAAAGCGTCAAAGCGGGAGGCGGAGGCGACAACGCACGCCGCAGA
>DASPWC010000230.1:0-8027 GCA_035622055.1 Xanthobacteraceae bacterium
AGCGAATGCGGCCGACGCCAAGAAAGATGAGAAAAAGGAACCGGCAAAGCCGCCGCAGCACAAATCGGCCTCGGGCAAAACCAGCGATAACGCCGGTACCGACGACAAGAGCGGCGCCGCGGGAACGCCACACATCGTCAGGGTGAATGCCGCCGCCGCGCCGACGCAGAAGCCAAAGCCACAATCGCAATCGGTCGCGGTGCCGCAGTAGCTCGCCGCCGCGGTCGCGCGCAGGCCTCGTTGCGCGGCAAAGACAAATTCCTCATTCGTGACCATGCGGAGCCGCGGCTTTGCCGCCGGCGTGCCCAACAATTCGTACCCTGCGGCATTGCCGCATTTTAGGTGCATGAAGGAGCACGATCTTTTCGGAAAATCGGCTTTCGCTTTTTCGGATCATGCCCTAGAACGGCGCGTCTCGAAAACGAAGGCGCAGGGATGCACGGCAAAGTCACGATTTTCCAGCTCCAACAGATGAAGCAGGAGGGAAGGAAAAGCGTAGGCCTTGTCGCCTGGGACTATCAGATCGCGCGGATCGCCGACCGCGCCGGATTCGATTTATCTCGGTCGGCGACTCGGTCGGCGTCAATCTGTGGGGCCGTTCCGATGTGCTCGACGTCACGCTGGATGAGATGCTGATCTGCTGCAAAGCAGTGCGGCGCGGCGTGGAACGCGCGCTGGTGAGCTGCGACATGCCCTATGGCCCCGTCCAACAAAATATAGACAGCGCGCTTGCCGACGCATCCCGACTCGTGGCCGAGGGCGGCGCCGATATGATCAAGATCGATGCGGCGGCGGACCATCCCAACGTGGTGCGCGCGCTGGTCGATGCCGGCATTCCGGTCTTTACTCAATTCGGCCTGACGCCGCAGACCTCGAGCAAACACGGCATTGCCTATAGCGCGCAGAATTCACCGGCCGCGCAAGCAAGCGCGGGGTCGACGGCGACGCTCGTCGCCCAGGCTAAACTCCTCGAACAATCGGGCGCTTGCCTCCTCGACTTCACCAATTCCGGCCCGGTCGCCGGCGCCGCTGTGGTGGAAGCAGTAAAAATTCCAGTGATCGGCGGCTTCGGCGGCGGCCCGTGGTTCGATGGCCGTGTGCGATGTGCATACCGCGATAGGTTATGCCGAGAAGTGGCTCGATGCGCAGACCGGAACCTACGCCAACACCGCCAAAGCCGCATTCGACGCCTTCGCCGCCCTGATTGCCGATGCTCGCGGGTCGCTAGATCAAAGGTTAGGCGATCAATACCGAGCGTCGCGGTCGAGGAGTTCGATCGACACGCCCTCAGGGCCGCGCACGAAACAGACGCGCACGCCTGGCCGGACGGTGGTCGGTTCGCAGGTAAACTCGACGCCCTTCTTCTTCAGATCGACCGCGATCGCGTCGATGCCGCTGACCGATAGACCGAAATGATCAAGCCCGCGATAGGGGGTGACCGGAGGCGCGTTGACGCCGTCGCCGGCCGCGACCTGAGCGATGAAAATGTTGGCGCCGCCCAGCTTTAGATCAATGCGCGGCTTGCCTTGCTGCACGGTGCGAACGACCTCGGCCCCAAGCATCGTCTCGAACCATTGCGCCATGGCCTCGGGATTGGTGGTACGCAGATGAATATGATCCCAGGTGCATTGAGGCGCCACGGCGAATTCTCCTTTTGTCGGCTCTGTGCGGCCATCATTTTGGCGGAACAGCCGAACGGGCACAATCCCAGTGCGGCGCTAGGGCATGATCCGAAGTGATTGTGCTCTAATGCGGGGTCGGCTTGGTCTCGCCGGAAACCGCTGGCGACGCGGCCTCGCTTGGAACCGGCACAGCAAGCCAGCCAGCTTGCATGACGGCGGTGTGCAGCATTTTCACGACGCGCTGGAGTTCATCGCGGTTGACGATGCCGACGGCTCCATGTTCACCTTGTCCGCGCAGTTCGAGGCGAAAACTGTCACGGTCGCGCGCAATGGTCAGCCGCTCGGCGAGTTCCGCCGCGCCGGCGCTGGCTTGCAGGACAGCGGGCGGCGTGCTCGACATCGCGCGCGCAGTCTTGACGATGGCCGCATCGCGCTCGAACGCCATCGCTTCGCCGCGAAGTTGCGCCGGAGCGCGCTGTGCCAGATCGGATGTAGTCGCCAGATACTGGGTTGTGCGCTCGAGCACAGCGAGAGCGAGCCGCCGCGTCAGCCAGCAGGACCAGGCATCCACACGGCCGGCATTGATCGCAGCCGCGATGCGATCTTCGCGCGGCACATAGAGGAAAGTGATCGATGTCAGCACCCGCAGCATTGGCATCCATCACGCTGGCCGACGATGAGCCCGCGCCCGTCATTGGATCAATTCGGGCCACGGCACGATGGTCGATTTGACCGTTTTCATGGCAATCGCATCGGCAACGGCCCGCGCGATTCCTTCCTCCGAAAAGGGATAGAGTGTTTGCATATCGAGCCAAGGATATTTGCCCCGCGTGCGATAAAGCATGTCGACGCCAAGCGGCAGGTCATTGCCGGTGAATCCCCACGAGCCGAGGACATTGATGTCCTTCGCGCAGATGCGGTGCCACGACGTCATGATCGAGCCTGCATCGGTGAACTGACCCATTTCGACATAAGTGCCGCCGTCGCGGAGAAACTCCATTCCCTCGGGACCGGCGCTGGGATGACCCGAGCAATCCATCACCAAGTCGGCGCCGAACCCGCCGACGATGTCGCGCACGCGCCGGATTCGGTCATCGGCCGTCTTGCATTCCTCGATGTCAACTGTCGCTTCCGCCCCGAATTTGCGGGCAAGTTGCAGTCTCGGCCGTTCCGGAGCGCCGACGCAGACGACACGCCCCGCGCCCATCTCCTGCGCGGCGGCGACCGCGAGGATCCCGATCGGACCCGAGCCCTGGAACGACGACAGTATCGCCCCATTTGAAGCCGCCCGTGCGCGCCGCGCGGTTGAACGCGCGGATGCACGACGTCAGCGGCTCCGATAAAGCTCCCAGCCGAAGCGACATGTCGTCCGGCAATTTATAAATCCTCGTGCCGGGAAGCATGTCGAGATCGACATAGACATATTCCGCAAAGCCTCCCCACAGATGCGGCGGTTTCTCGAAGCCGAGATAACGGCCGTAATAGACCGGGGTAAGACATTTGTTGGCGCTTTCGGGATAATGGATGCAGTAATAGCAATGGCCGCACGGCATGAGCGGAGGGATCATGACCTTCGATCCCACCCCCAGCGGCTTGTTCATGAAATCCTCTTTGAACGCGCTTCCGGCTTCGACGATGACGCCGCCGAGCTCATGACCGAGCGTGAACGGCCAAGGAAGCTGCTTGGGCCAGTGGCCCTTGAGGATGTGCAGATCGGTGCCGCAAACGCCGCATGCGCCGATTTTGATGAGCGCTGCCTTATCCGGAACGCGCGGCCGCGAAACGCTATGGATCACCGGCTTGGCGCCGGGCCCGGCAAAGGTCGAAACGCGGATCTGTTCCACGCGGGCTTTCCTCTCGGCCGTATCGGCGGCAGCTTAACGCAATTATACGGCCAAAGAGGAGCCCGGAACGATCATCGAGGACTATTCGCCGAGCGCGCGCCGCTCTCACTGCATAAACCAACCGTGACTCACCACGATCGATTGCCGGTCAGCGCATTCGACCGGAACGAGGCCAGGAACAGTGCGGTTTCCGCCACGTCATCGACGGTGGTGAACTCCCCGTCGACAGTTTCCTTAAGCATGACACTGATCGACCGGTGCCACGATCTGAATGCCGGCATTGGAAATGAGAACATCGACCTGGCCGAAAACCTCAATCGTTTTGGCGACGCAGGCCTCGGTCTGCGCCTCGTTGGTGACGTCGACCGCAACGCCGATTGCATGTTTGGCGCCGCCAAGCTCGGCAGCCACCGCATCGGCGCCTTTCTGATTGAGGTCGGCAATGACAACCCTGGCGCCTTCGCGGGCGAACAAGACGGCGATTTCCTTGCCGATGCCGCTGGCCACGCCGGTGACGATTGCAACCTTATTTTCAAGCTTCATGTTCGTTCCCCAAGCTTCACTTAAGGTAGTCGTAAATGACCTTGCCGAGGCCAAGCGTCAGATCGGCGATGATGTGCGTGGCCGAGAGCACCTCGAGCACCGGCAATTCGGCGATAGGCGCCAATGCGTGAGCGTGCAGATCGAGCGCGCCCGGTCCGGTCCACGCGCCCTTCAAATCGATGTCCTCGAGATAGTATTCGACGAGCTCGCAGATCCGCACGCTGCCGTCGACATGCGGTATGATCTTCAAGAGAAAATTGGGCGCTTCGAGCGCGGCCTTCACCGCGGCGTGATCGGCCGCCTTGTGCTTGTAGCCCATGGTTCCCGTCGCAACCCGCACCGGGCCGTAATCGAGCGTGCCGACCAGCGTGTCGATCTCGGCGCGGAGCGACGGTTGCGCCAGTTTTTTCGGAAAGCCCCAGAGCTCGCGGCCGCCGGCGATCGGCGGATCGTCATTCAAGAACATGCAATGCGAATAGCCGCCTTTGCGACCGCGGAACGAGACCGGAATCACCTGACCGGTTTCGGTGTAGTCGCCGAAGCCGGTCGAATCCGGCATGCGGATGAACTCGTATTTGACGACGGGCTCGTTGACCTGGAGCGGCTCCGGCACCAAGGCGCGCAGTTTGTCGGGATCGGTCCGGTAGGCGATAATGAGATATTCCCGGTGATAGAATCGGTAAGGCCCCTTTGGAAAAGCGGGGCTGGTCAGCGGCATGGCAAAGGCGCGTTCGTGGACTTCGGCTTCTTTCATAGGGTCCCTCCTTATTTTCCAGGTGAGATCGCGGTCGATCGGATCCACAGGAGATCAGTCGCGGCCATGCGCGGCGACATCGAATGTAAAGACGCCGTCGGCGCCGCTCGGACGTTCTAGCACTTCGGGATGTCGCAGTGTACGAACGGTATCGTAATAGCCGGCGCGCCAATGATCCTTCATGCTCTGGCGCGAAAATTCATAATCTTTTGAATCGTCATCGTATTCCTTGGCCCGGTAGATGAGCTGAATGAGATTGCACACCTTACGTTCAGAGAAACGACGCAAAATCGCATATTCTGGACCTTCCTTCAGGTCGGGAGCAGCACGGAAATTGAATTGCGTGAACATTGCATCTCCGTGAAGCGATTGGAGGCGGCGCGCGTGCGGCTCGAATACTGAATCTCTTTCTGCCGCCTCGCCACGTTGGCCATATTGCGCGGGAACTGCCCTTGCGCGGACCAAAGATCGACTTGAAAGGCCAGGGTGTCCCGTTGCGGCCGCGCCTCGACGATCCAGTGTAGCGGCGTGTTCGAGACGAGGCCTCCGTCCCAATAATGCTCGCCATCAATCTCGACGGCGGGAAATCCCGGCAGCAATGCGCCGCTTACCATCACGTGCTTGGCTTCGATGCGCCGCTTGGTCGTATCGAAATATGCGAGATTGCCTGACCGCACGTTCACGGCGCCGATACTCAAGCGCACTACACCACTGTTGACGCGATCAAAATCGACGAGGCGCTCGAGCGTCGAAGCGAGAAAGCTCGTGTCGTAATAGTTGGTCGCCCCCAGCGACCCATCAGGCCAGAGCCACGGCGTGAGGGCCCGTGGTGAAAAGAATCCGGCGGCGCCAGAGACCAGCGCCAGGTTCGCGTTCCATTGATTGAGAACGGCGCGAGCGAGATCGCCCTTAAAGAGCCGGGCGAAGTCATCGGCCAATACCCACGGCCAGATCTTCGCCGCCGATTGCCCATCAGCCGAGGTCTGCCACGGCGCATGGCGGCTGGTCACGAGGTCCCAGAACTCTTGCAGCTTTTCAACGCGGGTCTCCGGCGGGTTGTCGGCGATATTGATGCGTTGACGGCGCCGATAGAAATTCCGGCAACCCAGTCGAGTTGCAGACCGGCCTCTGCAAGACATTCGTAAACGCCGGCCTGATAGGCGCCCAACGCTCCGCCACCTTGCAACACCGCTATGCGCTTTCGCCCAAGGCCCGCTCGCAAGCTGTACCGGTGGGGTCACAACAACGCGGAGGATTTCAAGGTCGAGATCGGGCCGCCGCTTATCAGAACGCTCGACCACCAGGGCCCGTGAGTCAGCCGGGTCGCGTCCGGAACGGCGTTTCCAGATCGTGCTCTAGCCTGACGCCGGCCGCAGCGGAGCGCCGGTCGCTTTTTGCAGGCCGTCCACCGTCAAGCCCGGCACCATTTCGCGGACCGCAAAGCCCTCGCCGGTAACGTCAAGCACGGCGAGATTAGTATAGACGCGCTTGACCACGCCGAGCGCCGTGAGCGGATAGGTGCAGCGGCGAACGAGCCTACTCTCGCCGGACTTGGTTTGATGGTCCATCAGGACCCAAACCTGACGCGCGCCGGCGGCAAGGTCCATCGCACCGCCGACCGCGGGCGCGCTGTCGTCGTCGGACGTCGACCAGTTGGCAATGTCGCCGTTCTCGGCGACCTGGAACGCGCCGAGCACGCAGAGATCAAGATGACCGCCGCGAATGAGCGCGAAGCTGTCGGCGTGATGCATATAGGATCCGCCGGTGCGCAGCGTGGCGTATTGCTTGCCGGCATTGATAAGCCAGCGGTTGATACGATCCGGCGCCGGCGCGGGACCCATGCCGAGTACGCCGTTCTCCGAATGGAAAATAACCTCGCGCTCCGCCGGCACATGGTCGGCGACTTGCAGCGGCGCGCCGATGCCGAGATTGACGCACCATCCCTCCGGAATGTCGCGGGCGACGCGCGCGGCCATTTCGGTGCGGGTCAGCGATTTGCAGCCTGCGGGAGCGTTCACTGCATCCTCTTCATGTCACCGTGGGTTCGCCATAAGGCACGTGCAGCACACGATTGACGTAGATGCCCGGCGTCGCAATTTTTTCCGGATCGAGCGCGCCGAGATCCACAATGTGCTGGGCCTGGACGACCGTCAACTTCGCCGCCGTCGCCATCACTGGATTGAAATTGCGCGCTGAAGATCGGTAGGTCAGGTTGCCCCAGCGGTCCGCCTCCCAAGCTTCGACGAGCGCCACGTCGCCGGCAAGCGCCTCTTCGAGGAGACATTCGCGTCCGGCAATCTCGCGCAGTTCCTTACCGGCGGCGAGCTTGGTGCCGACCGCCGTCGCCGTAAAGAACGCGGGAATTCCCGCGCCGGCCGCGCGCAACCGCTCCGCCATGGTGCCCTGCGGCACGATCTCGAGTTCGATTTTACCGGCTCTATACAGCTCCTCGAACACGACGGGATCGGCCGTGCGCGGGAACGAACAAATAATCTTGCGTACACGGCCGAGTTCGAGCAGCCGCGCCAAGCCGAGGCGTCCGATACCCGCATTGTTGGACACGACGATTAATTCCTTCGCACCGTGCTCGATCAGACCGTCGATCAGGGCATTTGGCTGCCCAATGCTGCCGAAACCGCCGAGCAGCACGACCGAGCCGTCACAAATGCCCGCCATCGCTTCCGCCATTGATCGGACGATCTTGTCGATCATTCGCGGGGCTCGCTCGGCCGCGCGTTCCCGCGCGAACAGGAACTCAGGGGGAATTTTCTCTGTTGGAGCAAATATTGAATTCCTGATAACACGGCAATAAACACAGAGAGAGAGTAGCCCTCACCCTACCACGCGTGCGCTTGCCCGTTCCTCACCCCGGCATCACTTCCGTGGCGAAGCGGCGCAAGCTGTCCTGCGCCGGGCCACCTCCGTTGAGCAGCACATAACCGACACCGAACTGTTGCAGCCGTTCGAGCTTGCGCGCGATTTCGTCCGGCGTACCGTACAGTGCGCTTTCCTCACTCGCTTCGCGCGTATCGGAAAACGCCATGATGCTGGATTTACTCTTGCTCCCATCGGGCGCGTTCGAGACGGCGGCGAGACGCCGTTGCACTTCGAGCCGGCGTTCCAACGCGGCGGCCTTGTCGGCCTGGTCTTTGGCCACGTAAAAGGCGCGCGCGACACCGACATCCGCCGGATCGTAGGCGCGTCGGCGCGCCTGCACCGCGGCTTTGAAGATGCCGATGCGTTCGCCGACGGTTTCAAACGAGG
>DASPWC010000231.1:0-10355 GCA_035622055.1 Xanthobacteraceae bacterium
CTTCCGGGTCGACGAGGGAGAGGTCGACGCCGTACTGCGGCGTCTCGACGGCGTGCCGTGGTGGAGCCGTCCTCTGGCGAAAGCGCTGTTCCGCCGTGAATGCCGTGCGCTCGCCGCAGCGGGCGCGCTCGATCTCGCACCACCGCTCTTGTTTGCCGGCCGGCAATCGCTCGTGCGCGGCTGGATCGATGGGGTGCCCCTGCATATCGCCCAGCCCTACGGTGACGCCGCGTATTTCCGCTCGGCGAAAGCGGCACTGCGCAGACTTCATCGCGCGGGTGTCGCGCACAACGACCTCGCCAAAGAACAAAATTGGCTTTACGCGCACGGGCAAGCTTATCTCACCGATTTTCAACTTGCGGCGCGTTTTCGCCGCAGCAGCGCGCTGTTCCGGCTCGCGCGCTACGAAGACCTGCGCCATCTGCTCAAGCACAAGCGCCGCTACGCGCCGGCTGCGCTGACGCCCGCCGAGCGGCGCGTGCTGGCGCGCAAGACGCTCATCACCCGAGCCTGGATGGCTACCGGCAAGAAGCTTTATTACGCGATTACGCGAGGCTTGAACTTCACCGACCGTGAGGGCCGCGGCATCCGCTTCGCCCATCAGGCGCCGCTCATCGCGGCGCGGCTGCGGACTCACCCTCTGGTGAGCGACGTCGCCATTGTTGCTTTTCCCGACCGTCGCACCGGTACCGGGCTCTACGCCTTCGTGGAATCAAGCGCGAAGGAAGACGAACTCCTTGAATTTGCGGGCGATGCGAGCCCCGAGCATCTGCAGGTCGTGGAGGCATTGCCACGAAACGGCGACGGCAAAATTCGCGGCGAAATTCTCGAACTCGTCGCCATGAATCAGCTCGATCTGATCGACCCGTTGATACGAACCGATGCCGAACGCGCAGTCGTGTCCCGCATCGTCTCCGAGCGGCGCAATCTGCGCGACCGGTTCGCGTTTTGATGGAGTCTAGCCCGCGACGCGGGTCAAGTTTCGCACTAAGTTCCGCGACGCGCGCCAAATCAGCCATTGGCGCCGCCATGCCGATAGTTCGGCAGGAGCGAAGATATCGCATCGTTCCCAGCGGTCGAGCACCGCCCGCAGCGGCGCGACCGGAAGAAATGCCGGCCAGGTTTCGTCGGACAGCGTTCCGAGCGCCGCCGCTGTCGCATCGAGATAGCCGCGCGCGAGACTGCGCAGTTCGGCGGCGGCCGCGTTAAGCCTTGGCGACGAACGTCCAGAGAAAACATCGTCGGGGCCCGCGCCGTGCCGCGCGAGCAGTTCGACCGGGAGATAAAGTTTCCGCTGCGCGGCTTGGCGTGGTAGAGCCGCCAACGCGTAAGCAAAGCCGTAGCCTATTCCCGCGGGACGTGCGGCCGCGGCGGCATCGACGCCGAGGATTTGCGCGGCCATGGCGATGAGCGCCGACGAAGTTCTCACTGCGTAGCTCTCTAGGCCGGCGACCGTCAGCATCGGTTCGTTGTAAAGGTCGAAGCGGCGCGCTTCGACGAGCGCGATCAGGCTGTCAGCTGCGAGCCGACGCCGCTCCAGCGTGTTCAAGAGCGCCGCCGCCACCGGACTAGCGCCCGCCTCTTCGCCACGCTCCCCGTGCAAGACATCGCGCCACCATTGCAAGCGGATTTCGCCGGGCATCGCTTCGCGAGCCCGGTCTGCCACGCGCGATATCTCGATATTGAACGCGTAGAGGGCGTAAAGCGCATCCCGACTCCCGACCGGCGCGAAAAGCGTTGCGAGAAAGCGATCCCGGTCGGCGGTGCGTACAAGCTCCGCACAATATGAAAACGTGGCCTGCATGAATCGAATTTAGCATTATTCGATTGCGATCAGCCCGGCGCCGACGCGGCGGCTTTCCATCAGCATCACGTTATAGGTACGTACGGCGGGTCCCGTCGTCATAGCGTCGACGGCAATATGGGCGTCGTGAAACCGCGCGTGCAAAGGTCCCGGCATGACCCATGACGCGTCGCCGGTACCGAGAATAAAAAAATCCAATTCGGCGGCCCGGGCGAGGATGAGCGACAAACTTTCTTCGGTCAGCTCGTTGGGCGAAGCGACGGCCCAGGCCCAGATGCCATCCGGCAGACAGAGCAGCGAACCACGGTGCGACATGCCGGCAAAACGGAATCCCCCGCCGCCGTGCGCATCGATCAACGCCTGACGGGGCAGATGGGGTTCGTCCATGAGGGGCTATCCCTAGCGGCGCGCCCTCACCCGCTGCCGCGACGCAGCCGGCTGCGACGGAACCGGCGTCGCCGTCGGAGCCGTCGGCGGCGCTTCAGGCTCTTCAGCGCCCCCAGCCCGTCCGGCGCCGACTCCGAGGTAGATCAATATCGGCGACGCTATGAAGACGGAAGTGTAAGTGCCGACAAGCACAACGCCGAACATCATCGTCGCGGTAAAACTGTGAATCGCCTGACCACCAAACAGCAACAAAGCCAGCAGCGACATCGCGACCGTGACGTGGGTGACGATCGATCGCGACAGGGTGGCGTTGACCGACGCATTCAGCAGTTCCGGCATCGACATCCGTTTGTAGCGGCGCAGCATCTCCCGAATGCGATCGTAAATGACCACCGTGTCGTTCAACGAATAGCCGAGAATCGTAAGCAGCGCGGCAATGCTGGTGAGGTCGAAATCGATATGCGTCAACGACATAAATCCGACGGTGAGCACAAGATCGTGCACGTTGGCGATCATGGCGCCGAGCGCAAACTGCCATTCGAAACGAAACCAGAGATAGATCAGGATCGCGACGATCGCCAAGACCAGGCCGATCGTACCGTAAGCCAGGAGCTCGGTGGATACGCTGGGTCCAACCACCTCGACGCGCCGGTAACTCACGTCATCGCCAAGCGCGTCGCGGACTTTCTGCACAGCGGCTTGTTGCGCCTCGTCGCCGCCGGGTTGTTCGGAGATACGAATCAAAACGTCGTCGGGCGCGCCAAATTGCTGGAGCTGAAAGTCACCCAACTGGAGCGAGCCGATCGTGGCGCGCATCTTGGCAAGATCGGCCGGGCTCGCCTTGGTCTGCACCTCAATCAGCGTACCGCCGATAAAATCGATGCCGAAATTCAAGCCGTGGAAGAAATACAGCATGATAGCCGCGATCGACAGCATCGCCGATACGGGAAAGCTGATGCGCCGGAAGCGCATGAAGTCGAATTTGGTATCGTCGGGAACGATGCGAAGCAGACGCACGGCGGTACCTTCAAATCACGTTATTTCTCTGAGCATAGTGATGACCGGAAATGCAATCCCAGCTGCGCGAGTGTACTCATATCGGCACGACGCGCGGCCGCCATAGACGCACCCAGTAGGAGACGATCAGACGTGTGAGCGTAAAGGCCGTGAATAGCGTGGTGATGATACCGATGCCGAGCGTCACGGCAAACCCGCGCACCGGACCGGTGCCGATATAGAATAAAACCGCCGCCGCTATGAACGTCGTGATGTTGGAATCGAGAATGGTCGCGAGCGCCCGCGAGAACCCGGCGTCTATGGCGTTGATCGCACTGCGTCCGGCGCGCACCTCCTCGCGGATACGCTCGTAAATCAGCACGTTGGAGTCCACGGCGATACCGACGGTGAGCACAATGCCGGCGATGCCTGGAAGCGTCAGCGTCGCGCCCAAAAACGACAAGATTCCGAAGATCATGGCGACGTTCACCGCGACCGCGATATTTGCGAACAGGCCGAACAGCCCGTAGGTCGCGAACATGAAAATGATCACCAGCGCCGCGCCGGCATAGGCGGCGTGCTCGCCGGCATTGATCGAATCCTGGCCGAGGCCGGGACCGACGGTGCGTTCTTCGATAATTGTCAGCGGCGCCGGCAGCGCGCCGGCGCGCAGAAGGATCGCAAGGTCGTTGGCGGATTGAACGGTGAAATTTCCCGAAATCTGACCGGAGCCGCCGAGTATAGGCTCGCGGATCACCGGCGCCGAGATCACCTTGTTATCGAGTACGATGGCGAATGGCTTGCCGACATTGGCCTGGGTCGCCTCGGCGAATTTGCGCGCGCCCGTCGAATTGAAACGGAAATTGACGACCGGCTCGTTGTTGCGCGGATCGAAGCCCGGTTGCGCGTCGACGAGATCACCGCCGGATACCAGCACGCGTTTCTCGATGAGATATTTCTGACCCGGCGTTTCGCCGTCGAGAACCTCGGAATCCGTCGGATGGGCCTGTTCCGCCTGGTCCGGCGACATGGAAAGATCCACCATGCGGAAATCGAGCTTTGCCGTCTTGCCCAGGATTTGCTTAAGCCGCGACGGATCCTGCAAGCCGGGCACTTGGACGAGAATACGGTCCTTACCTTCGCGTTGAATGGTCGGTTCCACCAACCCGAGCTCGTTGACACGGCGCTGGATGATCTCGATCGATTGGTCGACCGCCTGACGTATCCGCTCTACGATAGCTGGCTCGGTCGGGGTCAGGGTAATCGTGCCACCGCTCTCTTTCACTTCGATGTTGCGCTGTCCGGTCGTGCCGAGATAGCCGGACAAGGGCTGGGACAGCTCGCGCAATTTGCTGAGCGCGGTCTCGATGTCGGTATCACGGGTGATGTGGACTTCGACGGCATTGCCGCGAACGGCGCGGCCAGTGAACGGGATGCGCGCCTGCCGCAATACCCTCAGCACGTCGTCGTCGATCGATTGCAACTGCTCCTTGCGCACCGCAGCCGAATCGACTTCCAACAAGAGATGCGACCCGCCCTGCAGGTCAAGGCCGAGCACGATGTGGCGTTGCGCCCAGCTCGGCCAATTCTTGACGACATTCTCGGGAAAGAAATTCGGCAAGGCGAATAGGCACACCACCAGCGCCGTGATCAGAATTGCCGCCGCCTTCCACCGTGTGAAAAACAACATGGATTTCGATTTTCCTCGTCAGCTTGCGCTGTCGTCCTTCACCGGCTCGCCTTTGGCCCGCACGTCGCTCACCATGGCGCGCATCTGACGCACGCGTACGCCATCGGCAATCTCGACTTCGATCTGATCGTCATCGACGACTTTGGTGACTTTGGCGATGAGGCCGCCATTGGTCACGACCGTGTCGCCGCGCCGCAAAGCCTTGACCATGGCCTGGTGCTGTTTCAACTTTTGCTGCTGCGGCCGCAAGATCAGGAAATACATGATCACGATGATCAAGATCAGCGGCATGAATGACGTAATCATTCCGCCAGAATCGCCGCCGAACAGGCCGCTTTGGGCAAATGCAGGCGTAATGAACATTGTTCCTCCGAGGCCGCATGAATGGCGCGCCGCCCGGGGATCGAGGGCAGATTTTGCGCGCAAAATCGGCGCGGACTATAGCCGCCGTTGGCCCAATTGCAACGTTGCGCCGGGCCTGGCGCAGGCCTTGGCGCGCTTTTGGCGCGGCGCCGGGGCTCGGCTTGCCGCCAATCGGCTGCCCCGCTAAGGGAAGGCCACAACCCGGTGCAAACATGGCAAAATCTCCTCCTCGCCCAACCAAAAGACCGGTCAAAAAGGCGAGTCGCGCCGGAATGCGCGACGCCGCCTCGCACAATGGCGATGCCGAACTCCTCACCCGGATCGCCGGCGTGCTGGAGCGGCTGGCACCGGCTGTGCCGGCCGCGCCGGATTTCGCCGCCGCAGAAGCGTTCGTATGGCATCCCGACGGCCGCCGGCTCACCGCCGTCCGCCGCGTCAACCGGGTCGAGATGTCGCTGCTCAAAGGCATCGACCGGGTGCGCGATCTGTTGGTCGAGAACACCGAGCGATTTGCCCGTGGCTTACCCGCAAACAATGCGCTGTTGTGGGGCGCGCGTGGGATGGGGAAATCATCGCTGGTCAAAGCCGCTCACGCCGCGATCGGGGCTGCTCACCCCAAAGCCGGGCTAAAGCTCATTGAAATTCACCGTGAGGATATCGAGTCGTTGCCGGAACTCATGGCGATTTTGCGCGGTGCGCCGCAACGTTTCATTGTCTTCTGCGACGACCTCTCCTTCGACGCCGAGGACACCTCGTATAAGTCGCTCAAGACCATGCTTGAAGGCGGCATCGAGGGGCGTCCCGACAATGTCATCTTTTACGCCACGTCAAACCGCCGCCATTTGCTCGCCCGCGACATGGTGGAGAACGAACGCTCAACTGCGATCAATCCGGGGGAAGCGGTCGAGGAGAAAGTTTCGCTCTCCGACCGCTTCGGACTGTGGCTCGGTTTTCACCGTTGCAGCCAGGACGAATACCTCGCGATGGTCGAGGGCTATGTCGCGCATTACCGCGTTCCATTCGATGGGGCGGAACTGCACCGTGAAGCGCTGGAATGGGCAACGACACGCGGCGCCCGATCCGGCCGTGTCGCTTGGCAATACGTCCAGGATTTGGCGGGACGGCTCGGCGTAACGACGACGGAGAAAAGATAGCGTCGCGCCGTTACGCGCCGTTCAAGTACTGCGCCGGATCGACTGGCGTTGCGCCTTTGCGGATCTCGAAATGCAATTGCGGCGAGGTGACATTTCCGGTCTGACCAGAATGCGCAATCACCTGCCCGCGTTTGACCGTCTCGCCGCGCTTGACCAGAATATCGCTGGCGTTGGCGTAAGCGGTGACGAAACCATTGGAGTGGCGCACCAGCACGAGATTGCCATAACCCTTCAGCTCATTGCCGGCATAAGCAACGACGCCATCCTCGGAGGCTTTGATCGGCGTGCCTTCCGGCACCGCGAGATTGATGCCGTCATTTTGCAAGCCGTTGGGCTTTGGTCCGAATGCGGCGATGACCCGGCCGCGCACGGGCCAGCGGAAGCCCGGTAGGTTGCCGGCGGGCTCCGCGGTTTTCGTCGAATCTTGCGCGGCGGGCGTCTCCGCGACCGGCTCGGCAACGCGAACACTGTGCGAGCTTTCCGCCATGGCGAGGCTGCCGGTCGGCGGCGTCGCCGACGGTTCGGCGCGTGGCGGAGCCGGTGCCGTGTGCGCCGCCTCTTTCATTTCCGGAATAACGAGGCGGTCGCCGGCCTTCACCCGCGCGTCGAGCGGAAGTTTGTTCGCCCTGGCGATTACCATTACCGGCTTGCGATAGAGTCTCGCGATGCTGTTCAGTGTCTCGCCCGTCGCAACGACGTGCACGCCAGACGGCGCGACGAGCGCGCTGCGCGGCGCTCCAGCGGGCGTCGCCAAAGGCGGGCTAGACGCCACCACCCGCGTTTGCGGCGCCGCGGCCGGTGGGCCGTACCGCGGAATTACAAGGCGCTCGCCCGCATAAACGTCCGACGCATTCGTAATGTTGTTAGCCTGCATGATCGCGGAAACCGGCACGCCGTGCTCGCGCGAGACAACTTCCAGCGTTTCGCCCGGACGAATTGTGACGGCGGTGCCACCCTCCCACGACCAGTTTGGTGCGGCCGCCGACGCGGTATGGACCGAGCCGGTGACCTCGGCCGGGCGATACGACGCGACGCGGCCGCCGGAATTGGCAGCCCCTAGCTGGGGCAGCGGCTGGCTCTCGACATGACTTGCCGGTGCGGATTGAGCGCTGGTTTGATCGTGCGAGGCGGACGATGAGCCGAACCAGTCATCGAAACGGCCGGAATCCGCGCTACAGCTTGCGACCCCCAATCCGATTAACGAAATGGAAATAAGTTGCGGCCAGATGGCCGATCGAGGCGATACGGGCATGGTTACTCACTCGGACGCAACACTCAACACTAAGGAGGAGTGAATTAACAACGATGCGGTAAACAGGGCTTTAAGTGCGCAGAGGTTTTTTGAAATATTCGGTTGAGTGTCTTCCCGGCTACAATTCTTGTGCTTGGCCCGGTAATAGCGGCACAAATCGCACCGCAATAAGCTGTTCGCGGGTTAATTGGCCGTCGGCTCGCTTGGTAAGCTTTACAACGTATTGCGCATCATGACGCGGCCCGATGGGCAAGATCATCTTGCCGCCCTCGGCAAGTTGCGCGGCGAGGGCCACCGGCACGTCTTCGGCCGCAGCGGTTATCATAATGCGATCGAACGGCGCCAAATCCGGGGCGCCGGACATGCCGTCGCCAAGGCGGACGGTCACATTGTCAAAACCCAGCCTCTTGAGCCTATTGCGCGCCGCGTCGGCCAGCGTTCGATAGCGCTCTATCGACACCACCTCGCGCGCCAATCGCGACAGAACAGCTGCCTGGTAGCCGGACCCCGTTCCGACTTCGAGAACGCGATGCTGCGGCTCGATTTCGAGCTGCTCGGTCATATAAGCGACGACAAACGGCTGGCTGATCGTCTGTCCACACGCGATCGGGAGGGCCTGGTCGGCATAGGCGCTGTCGGCGAAGTCCGGGCCGACAAAATCCTCCCGCGGAACTTCGTCCATCGCGCGCAGCACGGCTTGCGCACTGATGCCTCGCCGCCGCAGCGCGAGCTGAAATTCCATCCGTTCAACGTCACTGGTAGCCGAGGGCGCGCCCACCTTAACCTCGCCTGTCGCGTCATGCTGACGCTTTTTACCACCCGCATTGGCGCTTGTACTGTGCGGTAAGCGAGTGGAATCCTAAAGGATCGATCCGAAGTCACTGTGACATTTCGGATCGGGCATTGAACCAAGCCATGGAACTACCATGGAACTAAACGCGAAGAAGCGCGTTTCGGCGCAAGCACGGGGTTCTCAATGACCGATGCAGGCAAGACCGGTGCCGGCAAGCGCGTCCTCGTGGTCGAGGATGAATTGATGATCCGCCTGCTGCTCGAAGGCATGCTGACGGATCTGGGCCACACCGTCGCGGCGGAGGCTGGCGGCATCGACGAGGCCATCGCGCTTGCGAAAAAGGGAACATTCGACGTCGCCGTACTCGACGTCAACTTGAACGGCCATCCCGTCACGCCGGTGGTCGAAGTTCTGGTCGAGCGCGGCGTGCCGTTCATATTTGCCAGTGGCTACGGGCAGCGCGGCCTGCCCGAAGCCTATCGTGCGATCCCGACCTTGCAGAAGCCGTTTCAGTCGGATGCGCTGGCCCGGGCAATTGAAACCGCGATTTCCCGTGCGGAAGGCTAGATCCCGTTTCCGAAAAGGTCCGCAAGCCTCGTCATTGTCGGCTCGTCGGTGATGTCGATACGAAGCGGCGTGACCGCAATGCGGCGCTCGTCAAGCGCGGCGATATCCGAACCGTGCTCTGCCTGGAACGGATTCAGCCGCGAATAGGCGATCCAATAATAGGGGTTGCCACGGCCGTCCGAGCGCTTGTCGATATGCAGACGCTCCTGACGGCGGCGTCCCAGCGGAGCCACTGCGACGCCTTTGACGTCTTCGACCGCACAGTCAGGAAAATTCACGTTGATCAGCACACCCTGGCGCACATTGTCGCCGAGAACGCGGCGGATGATGTTTGGTGCGAAACGCCGGCTCGTCTCCCAAAAGGGAGGCTGGCCGCTGCGCGATTTGTAGGATTGCGAAAGCGCGATCGATGGAATGCCGAGCAATGCCCCTTCCATCGCGCCCGCCACCGTGCCGGAATAGATCACGTCCTCGCCGACATTGCGGCCGCGATTGACGCCGGACAGCACGAGATCGATTTGCTTGCCGTCGAGCACATGGCGCGCGCCCATAATCACGCAGTCGGTCGGTGTGCCGCGCACCGCAAAGCGGCGCTCGGCGACCTGACGCAGCCGGAGCGGATCGTTGAGCGAGAGCGAATGGGCGACGCCAGATTGATCGTGCTCCGGCGCAACCACCCAGACGTCTTCGGACAGCGCGTGCGCTATCTCCTCGCAAACGTCCAATCCTGGCGAATGAATGCCGTCGTCGTTGGTGATCAAAATGCGCATGAATTATAGCCGATCCTTTTCACCACAAAGAGAAAGAAGGAAAATGCAATGCTTTAGCGAACAAATAATCATTGTCGCTCAATTTTTTTCATGCCGCCCATATAGGGCTGCAAGACGTCGGGGATCGTAATCGATCCGTCGGCCTGCTGGTAGGTTTCAAGGACCGCAATCAGCGCCCGGCCCACGGCGACGCCGGAGCCGTTGAGCGTGTGCACATGGCGCACGGAGCGGTCTTCTTTGACGCGATAGCGTGCGTTCATGCGCCGCGCCTGGAAATCGCCGCACACCGAGCACGAAGAAATCTCCCGGAACATGTTCTGCCCGGGCAGCCAGACTTCGATGTCGTAGGTTTTTTGCGCGGCGAATCCCATGTCGCCGGTGCACAGCGTCACCACGCGGTAGTGCAGTTCGAGCCGGCGGAGAACTTCTTCGGCGCAGGCCAGCATGCGTTCATGCTCGTCGCGCGATTGCTCCGGCGTTGTGATGGAGACAAGCTCGACCTTGGTGAATTGGTGCTGGCGGATCATGCCGCGGGTATCCTTGCCCGCGGCGCCGGCCTCGGCGCGGAAACACGGCGTG
>DASPWC010000232.1:0-3280 GCA_035622055.1 Xanthobacteraceae bacterium
GGCAATAAACGCAAACTGCTCGTGTCCGATCAGTCCGGCCGGTCGAACGTGCTCGCGGAGCTCGATCGCATCGGTCTTTCGCTCGACAAGGACGATGTCCGCGTCACGCGGCTCCTTGAGGAGGTTAAGGAACGCGAAGCCGTCGGCTACGCCTATGAAGCAGCGGACGCGTCCTTTGAGCTTTTGGCGCGGCGCATGATGGGGCAGGTTCCGCATTATTTCGACGTGGACAAATTCGACGTAAATGTCGAGCAGCGCGTTAATGCAAAGGGCGAACGCGTCACCGTGAGCCAGGCGGTCGTGAAGCTCAAAGTCGGCGACGACGAACTCATTTCGGTTGCCGAAGGAATAGGCCCGGTCAACGCACTCGACCTCGCCCTGCGCAAGGATCTCGGCAAGTATCAGAGCTTCATTACCGGTCTCGAATTGACCGATTATCGCGTGCGCATCCTCAACGGCGGAACGCAGGCCGTCACGCGGGTCCTGATCGAAAGCACCGACGAGACCGGCGACCATTGGAGAACGGTCGGCGTTTCGGCCAACATCATCGATGCATCGTTCCAGGCCTTGATGGATTCCATCGTCTACAAGCTCATGAAATCCGGCGCGCCGGCGTGAAGGAGCTTTCTCCGCGCCGCTGACGGCCGAAGGAGGGCGTCGCATGATCGATCATGTCTCGATTGCGGTGCGCGATCTTGCCAGGGCGGAAGCCTTCTACACGGCGCTGCTAGCGCCGCTCGGCATGGCGAAGCTACGCGAATGGCCAGGCGCGGCGATCGGCTTCGGCAAGAAATATCCAGAATTCTGGATCAATCGGCGCGATGCGATGGATCGTGTCGCGCAAGATAGCGGCGTGCATGTCTGCCTGCGCGCGTCCGACACGAAGGCAGTCGATGCGTTTCACACGGCCGCCGTGACATCGGGCGGCGCCTCCGATGGGGCGCCGGGCCCGCGCAAGCAATACCACGACGATTATTACGCCGCCTTCGTTCGCGATCCGGACGGCAATCGCATCGAAGCGGTCACTTTCATCCGCAAGGACGGCGCCGGCTAAATGCGCAGGGCTGACGCTGCGGTCACAGCCGGTCCGCCGGGATCGCCATAGCCTTTTCCGCTTCCGCGACGCCGCGCGCTGCTTGCCGCAGCATCGGCAAAATATCCTCGACGCGCTTCGCCACCTGGAAATCGATCGCGAGCGAACTGGGCAAAAATGCCTGTTCGCGCATATGGGCGACAAGCGCGAGAAGCGGGTCCCAATATCCGTCGATGTTGGCGATGAGGATCGGCTTGCGGTGTCGGCCGAGCTGAGCCCAGGTGAGCTGCTCGACGAGTTCTTCCAGCGTGCCAATCCCGCCCGGCAACGCAACGAAGGCGTCGGCGCGGTCGAACATCGAGCGTTTGCGTTCATGCATATCGCGGGTGACGATCAATTCCTGACTGCGCTGGCGTGGCTGTTCCCACTTGGTGAGAAATTCGGGGATAATTCCCGTTGCCTTGCCGCCGTGCGCCAGCACGGCCTCGGAGATCGCGCCCATCAGGCCGATCGAGCCGCCGCCATAAACGAGCCGCACGCCATTCTCGGCGAGGATCTTGCCAAACTTCGCCGCCGCTTCGCGAAAAACAGGATCGCTCCCCGCGCTCGATCCGCAATAGACGCAGACCGCGGTGATTTCACTCATGGATTGGTTCTCATTGAAAAAATAGATGTGGCGTCGATTGACGCCTTCCGCAAGCCTTATTTGGACGACTGCACAGCGATCAGGTGCGGGTTTGCGCGGCGGTGAGCGAATCAATCCCGCCTGAATATGCTCTCGGCGCCGCCGGCGGCAAGGTCGGCAAGCACCGTTTCGCCGGCAATAGCGGTCTGGCCTTCGCCGGTCAATGCGCGCGTCCCTTCGGGAAGATAAACATCGACGCGCGACCCGAAGCGGATCATGCCGATGCGCTGGCCCGGCCGGAGGACGTCCCGCTCGCGTGCAAACGGGACTATTCGTCTGGCGACGAGGCCCGCGATCTGAATAACCGCGATACGCTGGCCGCTCGCGGTGGAGATGACGAACGCGTTGCGCTCGTTGACCTCGCTCGCCTTGTCGAGATCGGCGCTGATGAATTGCCCGGGACGGTAGACGATGCGTTCGATCCGTCCCGCGACCGGACTGCGGTTGATGTGGCAGTCGAACACGCTCATGAAGATCGAGATGCGCGGCAGCGGCAGGTCGCCGAGCTCGAGTTCGGCCGGCGGCACGGCGTTTATCACTTGGCTGACGCGGCCGTCCGCCGGCGACACCACGACGCCATCGCGCATCGGCGTAACGCGCGGGGGATCACGGAAAAAATAGGCGCACCACAATGTCCCGATTGCGGCCAGCCAGCCGAGTGGCGTTGACGCCCAGAACAGAACAAGCGTCACGACGGCAAAGCCGGCCACGAAGGGATAGCCTTCCGGGTGAAGGGGTGCCAATTGCTTGCGGATGGAGCCGATGACGGACATGATCCCGTGAGAGCTTTGGAAGCTATGCCGATGCGTCTCCTTGTCACCGCATAGCGAGGAACGCAAGTGCGCTCACTCGGCGGCGTCAGCGGCAGGGAGCAGATCCAGCCGCGCCTCGTGCACGTCGGCCAATTGCGGCGGATTGCGATTGGGCGCGGCGTTGGCGTCGTCGACCTCGGCCAGAATGTCGCGGGCGAACTGCGCTTCGCGCTGCCGGTTCCACATGCCGGCATAAAGGCCGCCGCGGGCGAGCAGCTCGCCGTGCGTGCCGCGTTCGATGATCGCGCCGCGATCGAGCACCAAAATCTCGTCGGCATCGACGATCGTCGACAGCCGGTGCGCGATGACCAGCGTGGTGCGGTTCTTCGATACGCGGTCAAGCTCGTCTTGGATATCCTTCTCGGTATGGCTGTCGAGAGCCGAAGTCGCTTCGTCGAGCAATAGGATCGGCGGCCCTTTGAGGATCGTGCGGGCAATCGCGACACGCTGTTTCTCGCCCCCGGAAAGCTTCAATCCGCGCTCGCCGACCTCAGTCTCGTATCCTCTCGGCGCGTGTCGAATGAAGCCGTCGATTTGCGCCTGGCGCGCCGCTTCTTCCACTTCGGCGTCGCTCGCATCCCAGCGTCCGTAACGGATGTTGTAGCGGATCGTATCGTTAAACAGCACGGTGTCCTGCGGCACCATGCCGATCGCCGCGCGCAACGAGGTCTGCGTGACGCCGCGGATGTCCTGGCCGTCGATGAGGATGCGGCCGCCGGTCACATCGTAAAATCGGAACAGCAACCGCGA
>DASPWC010000233.1:0-4166 GCA_035622055.1 Xanthobacteraceae bacterium
CTTCGAGGGCGCCCGCCTGCAATTTGACGCTGTCGGCTGTGAACAGCGTCAACAGGCCGTTCTGGATGATGACTGAAAGTCCGAAAGTCACCAGGAGCGGCGGCAATAAATCGTCGCCGAGCGTCCGGTTGAGCACGAACCATTGCAGCGCGTAGCCGATCGCAGCCATCACCGGCACGACCACGATCAACGCCGCGAGGGGACCTATGCCGAGCGTCTGCGTCACGACCAGCGCGATATAGGCCGCAAGCACGATGAGATCGCCGTGCGCGATATTGACCAGCCGCATGACACCGAAAATCAGCGACAGCCCGGCGGCGAACATGGCGTACAGGCCGCCAACCAGCCCGCCCTGCAGGATGACGTTGATCCATTCCGTCATGATGCGCTCTTCCCTCCCCCACGATCGTGCGAGACAGGAACCACGCGTTTGCGCGGTGGAAGGGACGTCAGCATCGGCGCACACTCAGCGAGGCAAGCAAGGCGTTGAAGTCAACGCGCCCTGCACCATGCTTTGCATGGTCTCCCTCCCCACGGTGCGGGCCCGGACGTTTTGTCGCTCGCACCTCACACTCCAAAATAGGCCGCCGCGATCGCCTCGCGCGTCAGGTCCTTCGCCGCGCCGGACAGCGCAACACGCCCTTCTTGGAAGCAATAGACGCACTGCGCCGCCCACAGCGCCTGCACAACGTCCTGTTCGACCAGAACGATGGCGGTGTCTTCCGCGAGGATCGCGGGCAGCCGCGCGTAGATCTCGCGCACTACGATCGGGGCCAAGCCCAGGCTGATCTCGTCGCACAACAACAATTTCGGATTGGCCATCAGAGCGCGGCCGATCGCGGCCATCTGCTGCTGGCCGCCGGAGAGCGCCGTGCTCGGCAAACCGCGGCGTTCGCCGAGCACGGGAAAAAGCTCATAGACCCGGTGCAGATTCCATCGTCCGGGCCGGCCGAGCTGGCCGCCAATGAGGAGATTTTCCTCCACCGTCAGCGAAGGAAAGAGTCCCCTGCCCTCCGGTACCAGCGCAACACCGCGCGCGGCGACGGCATGAGCCGCCATGCCGCCGATCGCCGCTCCCGCGAAAACGACGGCATCGGGCCGCGAGCGGAGAAGTCCGGCGATGCTTTTCAGAAGCGTGCTCTTGCCGGCGCCGTTGGCGCCGATCACCGCGACTGATTCGCCGCGCGCGATCTCCATCGAGATGCCGAACAAGGCCTGGTAATCGCCGTAGAAGGCGTCGAGATTGCGCACGGCGAGAATCGGCGCTTCAGGCATCGGCTTCGATCCCCATATAGATTTCCGCAACCTGCGGGCTTCGGATCACCGTTTGCGGATCGCCGTCGGCGATGAAGGCGCCGTTGTACAGGACGAGAAGCCGATCGATGCTGGCAATCAAGGCGTGCACGACATGCTCGATCCAAAGGATCGACACGCCGCTCTCCCTCACGTGACGAATCAATACGATCAGGGCCTGGCATTCGTGCTCGGTCAGTCCACCGGCCACTTCATCGAGGAGAAGCGCCGCGGGCTCGCTCGCCAAGGCCCGCGCCAGTTCGAGGCGTTTGCGATCCAGCAAAGTCAGGCTTCCCGCCGCGCGGTTGGCCTTTTCGGCGAGGCTGCAGCGTTCGAGAATGCTCATGCAGCTTTCATAGGCGTCGCGCTCGCGCCGACCGGCGCCGAACGCCGCCGCAACGACAAGATTTTCAAACACGGTCATGCCGCCGAACGGCTGAGGGATTTGAAACGAGCGTCCGATGCCAATGCCGCAGCGCTGCGCCGGCGGCAGACCGGTGATGTCTTTGCCCGCGTACAGGACGCGGCCGGAGTCGGGTGCGACCGTTCCGCCGATGATGCCGAACAGGGTCGTCTTTCCCGCCCCATTCGGCCCGATAATGCCGACCGCATCGCCCTCGGCAAGCGTCAGATCGATTCGGTCGGCGACAACGATGGCGCCGAATCGTTTCGATATTTTTTCGAGAGCAAGAATCGGCGCGGGCATGGGAAGATTTATTCTTCCTCCCCTGCACGCCGGGAAGTCGATTTTCTCGTCTTCTGAATCACCGACCAGATAGCGTAGGGCGTGGCCGGCATCGGGATGTCGCGGACGCCGACTTCGCGCAGCGCGTCGAGAATACCGCTGACGACCGCGGCGGGCGCGGCGGTCGTGCCGCCTTCGCCGCCGGCCTTGATGCCGAGCGGGTTCGTCGGCGACAGCACTTCGGCGATCTCGACATCGAACCGCGGCAGCGTATCGGCGCGCGGCATGGCGTAATCCATCAGCGAGCCGGTCAGCGGCTGGCCGGAATCGGGATCGAGATAGATCTGTTCGGACATCGCTTGGCCGACGCCTTGCGCGATCGCGCCGTGGGTCTGGCCATGCACGATCAACGGGTTGATGCAGCGCCCGACATCGTCGACCGAGGCGTAGCGGGTGATCCGCGTCGCGCCGGTATCCGGATCGATCTCGACTTCGCAGATCGCCGTGCCGTTGGGAAAGACCGGTTCGTGCATCTCGTTGTCAGTGACGACCGCGATGCCATCCTTCAGCGATTCCGGAAGCGCGCACTGCGCGGCTTCGCGCGCGAGTTCAAGGAAATCGAAAGTGCGGTTGGTGTCGCGCGACACGAACCGGCCGTCATGGAAGGCGACGGTATCGGGCGCCGTGCCCATCGCTATGGCGGCGATTTGCTTGCCTTTGTCGATAAGATCGACGGCCGCTTTGGCGAATACGGTGGCGGCGTGGCGCATCGAGCGTCCGGAATGCGAGCCGCCGCCGACACGCACCACGTCGGTATCGCCCAGAATGATACGCACGCTTTCGGTGGGGACATGAAGGAGATCGCTGACGACCTGGGCGAAGCTGGTTTCATGGCCTTGACCCGAGGGCTGCGTGCCGATGATCACATCGACGTGGCCTTGCGGCTGCACCTTGATCCGTGTTTGCTCGCGCGGCGCGCCGATCGAGGACTCCACGTAGTTGGCGAGCCCGAGTCCGAGAAGCTTGCCGCGGCGGCGCGCTTGCCGGCGGCGCGCCGGGAAGCCCTTCCAATCGGCGACCGCCATGGCCCAATCCATGTTCTCCTTGTAGCGGCCGCTGTCGTAGAGCATGCCGACCGCGTTTCGATAAGGCATCGCGTCGGGACGCACCAAGTTCTTGCGGCGCAGCACGACGCGATCCATGCCGAGCTCCGCGGCTGCGATGTCCACCAGGCGTTCGATGGCGTAAGTCACTTCCGGCCGCCCGGAGCTCCGATAGGCCTGCGTCGGCATCGTATTCGTGAACACCGCCATCGCACGCAAGGTCGCGGCCGGAACCGCATAGGAGCCGGGAATGAGGCCGGCGCCCTTGCTCAGCGGCGACAATGAAACGCAGCGCGCGCCGACATTGCTGATATTGGTCGCGCGCACAGCCAGGAAATAGCCGCCAGCGTCGAGCGCAAGCTCTACTTTGGTGACGAGGTCGCGGCCCTGATAGTCGCTGAGGAACGCCTCCGAACGCGTAGCGGTGAATTTCACCGGGCGACCGAGCTTTTTCGCGGCCCAAAGCACGAGGCCGAATTCGACAAAAACGCGATTGCGCGTGCCGAAATTACCGCCGACATCGTGTGAAAGAACGCGCAGACTATCGGCGGGTATGCCGAGCACGGTTTCCAGTTCGCGTTTTTGCCGCACCGCGCCGCCGGACCCGGCGTAAAGCGTGTAGCGATCCGTCGCGGCATCGTAGACGCCAAGGCCCGCACGCGGTTCAAGCGGCACGCCGGTGACGCGCCCGACATGGAATTTCCTGCTTACGACATGCGCGGCGCGCGCGAATGCGCGGTCGGTGGCGTCGGCGTTGCCGAATGACGTGTCGGCGCAAATATTGTTGGACGCTTCCGGCCAAACGGCAGGCGCCCCCGGCTGCATTGCCTCCTCGGAATGCAGCACGAACGGCAATTCCTCATAGCGGACCTCGACCGCTTCCGCGGCGTCCATCGCCTGGGCTTTGGTCTCGGCCACCACCATCGCAACGGCTTCGCCGACATGACGCGCCCTGTCCGCGGGCAACAGGACGTGCGGCCCGGCAAAGACCGCGCCGCCGCCGGGCGCGGTCAGCTTCATGTCGTATTTGGTCTTCGGAACGGGATCGTGCGGGATGGGCGCGAGCCCGTCGGCGGCGCAATCGG
>DASPWC010000234.1:0-7707 GCA_035622055.1 Xanthobacteraceae bacterium
ATTGTTCGCGCCGGGCGTGGCGCTTGCGCCCTTACCCCAGACAGGCTCGTCGTCGCCGTCGCCCCAGTTGCGCGGCCGATAGAAAGTGTGAACGCCGAGCTTATAGAGGCGCGTCATCTCATGAACCCAGCTCGGATGCACCCAATAGGCGTGATAGTGCGTGGCGTGCCCGACTTCGGCGAGCCAGATTTTGCCGTCGAGCGTGTCCTTCGCAATGCTCTTGGCCTGTTCCCACATATCCGGCTCGTCGATCTTGCTGAGATCTTTGCCCTCGCAGGCGAAAGTGAATTGGCAAGCCAAATGCCGATTGGCGTTCTGATAAACCACGCCGCAAACGTCGTGCGGATAGTAACCTGAGAAGACGCGGTTCATCACGACCTGCGCGACGGCTTGCTGTCCTTTAAGCACCTCGCCGCGCGCTTCGAAATAGACCGCGTCGGCGAGGCATTTTTCCGCCTTTGCGCGCGTCTTGCCCTCGAGCCCCAGGCGCTGCGCGGGGCTTTCCAGCCGGCTTGTGTCGTCTTTGCCCGCCACCGTTTCGCCGGCACCGGTGTCATTATCCGAACCCTCAAGCGCCGAGAGTTTGATGCCGCTGTCATCCGACGTCTGCACAAGGATCGGCTCGGCGCCGGGCGCCCAACTTTGGAGCCCGGCGGGCGAGCCCATGACGCCGCCACCGAAGTAAATTTCAGCACTGCTGCGATCGGCCGCATCCGCATCGAGGAACGACGTGCCGCCGAGCGACGGCGGCCCGTTGTCGGTTTCGCCCGGAGCAGGAATTTCCGGAGGCTTGTCGGCGAGAACCGCATCGTCGTCGTCGCCGGCTGCGCGAACATTGCTCTGTCCCTGGGGAGGTGCCGCGTCCGGCGCGGATGCGGTCTTCCCCCCGATGGACTCCGCGGGCGCGGGCGGTGACGCTTCATCATGCTTGTCCATTTGAGCGGGTGCAGCCTGCTCCGCTTTGGCCTCGACCGCTTCCGGTCGCGCATTGACGGGCGGCGCAGTGGTGTCGGCCGGCGGCGGCGAAACGTCATTTGCCGGCAGCCGATCACCCTTATGCTCGCGATCGACCGTTGGATATTCAATCTGTCGCGCGGGACGCACGCTCAACGGTTCATCGATCTTCCAAGAAAACGCATCGAGCGAACGTGGATCGAAATTGACCGTCTGCAATCCGAGCGGTTCCGGGATTGCGGAACCTATCGAACGCGTATGGTTGAAAGTCGCAGCCTCGACCGTGCCGAACGGTGAGGCGATCAAGTGCCATTGCGCCGAGGCGCCATGTTGGCGGGCGATCAGCGCGGCGAGGTCCTGATATCCGATCGACGTCGGCATCAACGCGACGCAGAACGCGCTGAACCAGAAGCGGGCGGAACCGCACGCGCCCGTGACCCCGATACGCGACGCAACCATTACCCCTCACGCCAACACGCGTACAGCACCGCGCACTTGGTTATGGAAACGCCACCGCAGTGGCGCGAATGCGACGGGTTTATTTATTGTCGAGTTAACGTTGCGAAGGTGTTAACCGCGCCATTAAGCCAGTCGCTCGCGGCGCAACGCGGCAAACATGCTTGCCGGAGACGCGATCCAAACTGCGCTGCCGCGCACTCGAAGCGCGGTCATTGAGGATTTGTTAACCAGAATTCGCGCGAAGCAGGATTTGGCCGCAGCGGGCCGCAATCGCGGATCACGCCCTACGCGTCGATAGTCGTCTTTTTGCCGAGCGCGGCTTGAGCAGCGGCGAGGCGCGCGATCGGCACGCGGAAGGGCGAACACGAAACGTAATCGAGCCCGATCTCGTGGCAGAACGCGACTGACGCCGGGTCGCCGCCGTGCTCGCCGCAAATCCCGAGCTTCAGATTTCGCCGCACCTTGCGACCCCGTTCGGTGGCGATGCGGATCAGTTCACCGACACCATCGCGGTCGAGCGACACGAATGGATCGGCCGGAAGAATTCCCTTTGCCGTGTAGATGCTCAGGAAACTCGCCGCGTCGTCACGGCTGATGCCAAACGCGGTCTGCGTCAGATCGTTGGTGCCGAACGAGAAAAACTCCGCCGTTTGCGCGATATCGCCGGCTTTCAGCGCTGCGCGCGGCAGCTCGATCATCGTCCCGACCTGGTATTTGAGCTTGGTTCCGGTTTCAGCCGCGACCTTGGCCGCCGTCGCATCGATCCGCTCCTTGATCAAGTCGAGCTCGACCTTGCCAGCGATCAGCGGCACCATGATTTCCGGTGTGACCGGCTTGCCGGTTTCGCGGCCGACTTGCGCAGCGGCTTCGAAAATCCCGCGTGATTGCATCTCCGCGATTTCCGGGT
Source organism: Xanthobacteraceae bacterium (assembly GCA_035622055.1). Taxonomy (GTDB): domain Bacteria; phylum Pseudomonadota; class Alphaproteobacteria; order Rhizobiales; family Xanthobacteraceae; genus BOG-931. The sequence goes on from DASPWC010000234.1 coordinate 2,321, forward strand.
ATGCGATCGCCAGCCTGCAGCCGCGGAAACCGAGCATGGGATTGAATTCGTGCAGTTCGCGCGCACGATCGGCGAGTTTTTGCGCATCCGCGCCCATGGCCCGCGCCACCTCCGCGATTTCCTTCTCGCTCTGCGGCAGAAATTCGTGCAGCGGCGGGTCGAGCAGCCGGATAGTCACCGGCAATCCGCCCATGATCTTGAACAGAGCGACAAAATCCTCGCGCTGCATCGGCAGGAGCTTGGCGAGCGCGGCGCGGCGCGCCGGCTCGTCCTCCGCAAGGATCATTTCGCGCACAGCGCGGATGCGATCCTCGTCGAAAAACATATGTTCGGTCCGGCAAAGCCCGATGCCTTCCGCCCCGAATTTGATCGCGACGCGGGCGTCCGCCGGCGTATCGGCATTGGCGCGCACCTTCAGGTCGCGCAAGTCATCGGCCCACTTCATCACGACGGCGAATTCGCCGGCCAAGGCCGGCTCTCGCATCGGCACGGCGCCCGCCAAAACTTGACCGGTCGCGCCGTCTATGGTCAGCGTATCGCCCTTTTTCAGGACTTTGCCGCCGGCCGTCATTGTTTCGTCGCGATAATCGACTCGCAGCGAACCCGCGCCGGAGACGCAAGGCTTGCCCATGCCGCGCGCGACCACCGCAGCATGCGATGTCATGCCGCCGCGCGTCGTCAAGATTCCCTCCGCGGCATGCATGCCGTGGATATCTTCCGGGGAGGTTTCGATGCGCACCAGGATCACCTTGCGGCCCTGGCCCTTAAGCTCTTCCGCCTCGTCGGGGGAGAATACAATCTCGCCACACGCCGCGCCGGGCGATGCCGGCAGTCCGGTGGCAATGATCGTTCGCTCCGCGTCTGGATCGATCGTCGGGTGCAGAAGCTGATCGAGCGCCGCCGGATCGATCCGCTTGACCGCCTCCTCCTTGCTGATCAGTTTTTCCTGTGCCATCTCGACGGCAATGCGCAGCGCGGCTTGCGCGGTGCGCTTGCCGCCGCGTGTTTGCAGCATCCATAATTTGCCTTGCTCGACCGTGAACTCGAGGTCCTGCATGTCGCGGTAGTGCCGCTCGAGCGTGGCCTGGATGCGTTTGAGATCGGCGAAGGCCGCCGGCAAAGCCTTTTCCATCGATGGCTTGTCAGAGCCGGCCTGCTTGCGGGCGGCCTCCGTGATTTCTTGCGGCGTGCGAATGCCCGCGACCACGTCCTCGCCCTGCGCGTTGATCAGGAATTCGCCGTAAAGTTTTTTCTCGCCGTTCGATGGATTGCGGGTAAACGCGACGCCGGTTGCCGAGCCCTCTCCCATATTGCCGAAGACCATGGCCTGCACGTTCACGGCGGTGCCCCAGCTTTCCGGGATGTTGTGCAGGCGGCGATAGGTGACGGCGCGCTGATTCATCCAAGAGCCGAATACCGCGCCGATCGCGCCCCACAACTGCACGTGCGGATCTTGCGGAAACGGCTTGGCGCTTTCCTCTTGCACGCGCTTTTTGTATTGGACGATGATCTTTTCCCAATCGTCGGCATCAAGGTCGGTATCGAGCGCATAGCCGTTCCGGTCCTTGTGCTCGTCGAGAATTTCCTCGAAATGATGATGACCGATGCCGAGCACCACGTCGGAATACATGGTGATGAATCGGCGATAGCTGTCCTGGGCGAAGCGGCGATCGCCGGATTTTTCCGTAAGCGCCTTCACCGTCACGTCGTTGAGACCCAGATTGAGCACGGTGTCCATCATGCCGGGCATCGACGCGCGCGCCCCGGAACGCACCGATACGAGCAGCGGATCATTGGCGTCGCCGAATTTTTTTCCGGTGATGCGGCCGACCTCCGCAAGTGCGGCATTCACCTGCCGGTTCAGGTCCTTGGGATAGGTTTTGCCGTGTTGATAGAAATACGTGCACACCTCGGTCGAGAGCGTGAAGCCGGGCGGCACCGGCAGCCCGAGCTGCGCCATCTCGGCAAGGCCGGCGCCCTTGCCGCCAAGAAGATCGCGCATCGACGCACGGCCGGCCGCTTTGCCGCCGCCGAAGGCATAAACCCATTTACCCGGTACGGCTTTTGCGGCGTCCAGTTTACGAGAGGATTTTGCCGGTTTGCGCGTCGGGGATTTTTTCACCGGCTGCCGTGAGACTTTTAAGCGAGATTTGGCCATAGCGTGTTTCGCGTTCGATTATTTCAGGCGTTTGAGGATCAAGTCCAATTTACAAGTCCGCAAGTCTCCGCAAATGACACAACCCGCCGCAACCTTGCTTAGCGAAAGAAATGATGGACCGCATTGAGGCCGATCAAACCATCGACGATGAGATAGATTGCGACAATAATGTTCAGGAGCCGCGGCACGATCAAAATGAGGACGCCGGCGACGAGCGCGACAATCGGTGAGAGTTCGGCGACGGTTAAGACCATGATTTTTCCTCTAAGATTTGAATCAATGCGAAAGGCGCAAAGCGGCGCGGCCGTAAATCCACAAACATCCAACGCTCAAGCCGCCGTCCGGTTTTAGCATGGCGCGATAGTTTGCAAACCGCGAAAATTGCAAAGTCCCGGTCATTCCAGAGCCAAGCGCGGCGAAGGTCGCGAAATCCACAAGCGCGGGATCGCGTTTATGGATTCCGGACTCAAGCTGTGCGGCGCTCCGTTATGACGGGTCACCCTTCGATCTTGGAAAAATCGGCCACAGCGCGCGTCGCCACACGGATTTCATTGAGAAGCTTGAGCCGGTTTTCGCGCAAGGCATTGTCTTCGACATTCACCGTTACTTTGTCGAAGAAAGCGTCGACATGCGGCCGCAGCTTTGCCATGGCGCGCATGGCGGCGGTAAAATCTTCTTTTTTTACCGCTTGCGCGGCCTCCGACTTGGCGGCATCGATCGCGGCCGCCAGCGCCTTCTCTTCGGCTTGCCGGTAGAGCTTCGATTGCGGCGCGCCGGTATACTGACGGCCGTCCTTTTTTTCCTCGATGCGGATAATGTTGGTAGCGCGCTTATAGCCGGCGAGCAGGTTTTTACCGTCGTCGCTATCGAGAAATTCTCCTAGTGCCTCGACGCGGCGGACGATCAAGACAAGGTCGTCTTGGTTTTCTAAAGCGAACACGGCGTCGACGAGATCGTGCCGTGCGCCTTGTTCGCGCAGCTGCACTTTCAAGCGGTCGGCGAAGAAGTCAATGAGGCCGTCAACCTCCGCTAATTCGTCGGATTTTCTGTGTGCGATCTTTGAATGGTGCCCGGCTATGGCGTGACAATGTGCCACGAACAGCGATCGCAATCGTAAGCGTAACTTGTTGCCGAGAACGACCCGGATCACCCCCAGCGCCGCCCGGCGCAGTGCGTAAGGATCTTTGCTGCCGGTTGGTTTCTCGCCGATAGCCCAGAAGCCGACCAGCGTATCGATCTTGTCGGCAAGCGCCACGGCGACGGACACCGGGTCGCTCGGCACCAGATCTTCAGGCCCCTTCGGCCGGTAATGATCCTCAAGGGCATGCGCGACGGCTTCGTCCTCGCCCTGCTCCTCGGCGTAGTATTTTCCCATCGTACCTTGCAGCTCGGGAAATTCGCCGACCATTTCAGTGAGCAAGTCCGCCTTGCAAAGCCGTGCCGCGCGCTTTGTCTTTTTCGCGTCGGCGCCGACGAGCGGCGCCAGTTTCACGGCCAATCCTTCGATGCGTTCAATGCGCTCGGCCTGGGTACCCAGCTTCTCGTGGAAGACGATGCTCTCGAACTTCGGCAGCCGGTCTTCAAGCCGCGTCTTGAGATCGGTTTCGTAGAAAAACCGCGCATCCGAAAGCCGCGCGCGGATGACGCGTTCGTTGCCGGCGACAATCGCATCGCCGCCGTCCTCGGCTTCGATATTGGACACGAGCAGGAACTTATTGACGAGCTCGGCGTGGGCGGCATCGCGCAACACGAAGCATTTCTGGTTGTTGCGGATGGTGGCGCGGATCGCTTCTTCCGGGATCTGCAGAAAGCTCGCATCGAACGATCCCATCAGCACCACCGGCCATTCGACAAGCCCCGCGGTCTCGGCGAGGAGCCCCTCGTCGGCGACCAGTTCGAGCCCCTGAGCGAAGGCGAGCTGTTTCGCTTCAGTGAGGATAATGCTGCGCCGGCGCTCGGCGTCGGGCACCACCTTGGCCTTGTCAAGCTTTGCCAAATAGTCGGCGAGCCTGCGCACCGTGAACGGTTCGGGAGCCATAAAGCGGTGGCCCCGCGTGATATTGCCTGCCGTTATGCCGTCGACCGCGAACGGTACGATGTCCGGTTCCTCGGTTTCGGGGCCGAAGGTGGCGAGGATCGAGTGCAACGGACGGACCCAGACGAGCGATCTAGGATCCTTCGACTGCGCGCCCCAGCGCATCGACTTCGGCCAAGGAAAGCCTTTGATGACTTCGGGCAGAATTTCTCCGATGACATCGAGCGCGGCGCGGCCGGGCTTCTCGATCACCGCGACGTAAAAATCGCCCTTCTTGTCGGGCTGCACCTTGGCCTCGCTGAGCGACAAGCCTGAGGCTTTCAGAAAGCCGGCCACGGCCGCCTCCGGCGCGCCGACGCGCGGGCCCTTTTTTTCCTCGCGCAAATCCGGCTGGCGCACTGGCACGCCATGCACGGCAAGCGTAAGCCGACGCGGCGTCACGAATGCCTTCGCGCCTTCATAAACGAGGCCGGCTTCGACCAGCCGATCGGTAACCGCCTTGCGCAAATCCTCCGCCGCCCGCGCCTGCATGCGCGCAGGGATTTCTTCGGACAAAAGTTCGAGCAAGAGATCAGGCATTCGCTAAAGCTTCTTGTGACTCCCGTCACACATCGGTTGTTTGCCGGAGCGTTTACAGGCGCAGAACCAAGCCTCTTCGTCGATTGCCGGCTTATATTCGACCGGGGTAAAGGCGGTGCCTTTGTGCGAGCCGTCGCAGAACGGCTGATTCTTGGAACGCCCGCAGGCGCACCACCAATAGCTCTTGCCGGCTTCGACTTTAATCGGGATCGGCCGCCGACCGCCGATCTCGGGCATTTCCGCCTCGCTCATGCGCTTTTCCCTCCCCCTTCCGTAGCGAGCCACGCTTCGCCGCACGCTTTGGCGAGTTCACGCACCCGCAGAATATAACTTTGCCGTTCGGTGACCGAAATCACGCCGCGGGCGTCGAGCAGATTGAAAACGTGGCTGGCCTTGATGCATTGATCGTAGGCCGGCAGCGCCATGAGATGCCGGCCGCGATTGCCGCGTTCGTCCGCGTCCGCGGCCCAGCCCGCTGCCAAATATTTTCTGCACGCGGCTTCCGCCATGCGGAACTGCTCGAACAGCATGTCGGTATCGGCATACTCGAAATTGTGCCGCGAATATTCCTGCTCTGCCTGCAAGAACACGTCGCCGTAGGTCACCTTCTGCGCG
>DASPWC010000235.1:0-3021 GCA_035622055.1 Xanthobacteraceae bacterium
GGTGCAGCGGTTGCAGGCGGTTGCAAGGCGAGGCGCGCACGGCGATCGGCGGCCGTGAGGGTCTTTTCAGACCGATTTATTCGCCAACGCCAATTATCGGCGGTCGCTACCGGCGACCTTGCCGGTTTTCGGATTGACCAGGTGAACGCGCCCGCAAGCGGTGCAGCTCACCGCATGATAGGTGGCGGCGTCATCGTCCGGCGCGGGGTCGGCGGAATGGCCCTGCACGTTGTAGCAGGTGACAGGGCAGCGAAAGACGAAAGCGGTCATCGGCCCCTTGTATGATCAGCCGTTCGGCTGGCAACTCAGGAAAACTACGTAAGGCCTTGGAGCGCGAGGCATTCCGGCGGAAGAGGGCGAACAGGCGCTTGGCGGTGGGATTCGCTAGAGCGGCCAGCCGCACGCGTACCAATGGGTGCAGTAGCCGATGGTGACGGCTCGCCCTTCCGCGATGCTCGCGGCGCGTTCCAGCGCGTCGTCGGAAATATCGAAAACCGCAAGAACGTCGCAGCTCGTACCGCCGGGATCGCGCTCCGCTGCGACGCCGGCACCCTCGATGACGTTGCTGGCACCGTTCATATCAACGTTCCTGGTGGCGCCCATTCCGCTGAAATTTGGCGAAACTAATTTACACCGCCGGAGCGTGCTTTTATTGATCCGGATCAAAATGGGGCGAAGGAGCAGGTGGCGGCGCCAGGATTCGCTGGGGCCGTTATTAAAGAAAATAGAAACGACAGAGCCCGGCCACTGATCCGGTGCCGCGGCATGTCGGGCATGTGCGACCACCATCATTCCGGGCAAGAGTCCTCGTCAGTCGCAGTCCGAACATTTTGCCTCAGGCGGAGCATTTCGATCGAGTCATGGCGGCCTCAAATCCGAAAGGGACCGGCCGGGGATTGAAAAGGGGCCTCTCGGGAATGTTTAGTAGCCTCCCCATATGACCCGGAAACGGGGACGCTCTTGCTCCACGGCCGGAGCGTTCTCTTTCTTTGCGTTTCGATCTTTCGCACTGCCGGCCATGGTTGTCGGCTTGTGGGGCGCGTGAATACCAGGAACTCCAAGTCGGCGTTCTAGCAATCCTTCTCCGCGCTTTGCAGCGAGAGCATCAAGTCTTGATAGAAAAAGCATTGGCGCCACCTCCATCGAGAATTTCACTCAGTTAGGAGGCGGTGTGGTGATCATGCCACCCGATTTCTTATTTCGAACGGTCACGAACTCATTCAAAGGTCGCCCTGGGTTGCTCGGAACGTGCATTACGTTGGAACGGCTCTGTGGTTCGTCGCCGGCGTCAGACTCGGCAACATTGGTCCAGCCGCCGATCATGCTGTCCGCATCCGGAATATCCCCGGAGCGTGCCAGCAGATTGCGAGTCTTTGGGATGACATCCAGGCGAAGCCTTCGCTCTGGAGGAAATGGCCATCCCCAATGGGGACCATTCACAGTTTTCAAAAGGCATTAGCCTCGGAAAGGGCCAGTACCCTTTTTCCAACGAGAACATATTGCGAACGGAGAACAGATCGTGTACAGTGCGTTTTATCGTCAACGAGGCCAGCGGCGGAGGCCGGCACCTTTCGTGCCCCTCGAATCCCGGTCATAAGGAGCGCGAGAAAATGAGTGCAGCACTTCGTCTCGTCGAAGGATCGTCCATGGACAAATCGAAAGCTCTTGATGCCGCGCTGTCGCAGATCGAGCGCAGCTTCGGCAAGGGCTCGATCATGCGGCTCGGCAAGAACATGCAGTCGATGGACGTGGAAACCGTTTCCACCGGCTCGCTCGGGCTCGATATCGCGCTCGGCATTGGCGGCCTGCCGCGCGGGCGCGTCGTCGAAATCTACGGCCCGGAATCCTCCGGCAAGACCACGCTCGCGCTACATTGCCTCGCCGAAGCGCAGAAGAAGGGCGGCATCTGCGCTTTCATAGACGCCGAACACGCGCTCGATCCGGTTTATGCGCGCAAGCTCGGCGTTAATGTCGACGATCTTCTGATCTCGCAGCCCGATGCCGGCGAACAGGCGCTCGAAATCGCCGATACGCTGGTGCGCTCCGGCGCGGTCGATGTCCTGGTAATCGATTCGGTCGCCGCGCTCGTGCCGCGCGCCGAACTTGAAGGCGAGATGGGCGACAGTCAGCCCGGCTTGCAGGCCCGCCTGATGAGCCAGGCGCTGCGCAAGCTCACCGCCTCGATCAACCGTTCCAACACGATGGTGATCTTCATCAATCAGATCCGCATGAAGATCGGCGTCATGTACGGCTCGCCGGAGACCACGACCGGCGGCCACGCGCTCAAATTCTACGCCTCGGTGCGCCTCGACATCCGCCGCATCGGCGCCATCAAGGAGCGCGACGAGGTGGTTGGCAACCAGACCCGCGTCAAGGTGGTCAAGAACAAGCTCGCGCCGCCGTTCAAGCAGGTCGAATTCGACATCATGTACGGCGAGGGCGTTTCCAAGACCGGCGAATTGATCGATCTCGGCGTCAAAGCCGGCGTTGTCGAAAAGTCCGGTGCTTGGTTCTCCTATGACAGCCAGCGCATCGGCCAAGGCCGCGAGAACGCCAAATCATTCCTCAAAGCCAATCCGGACATTGCCGGCAAGATCGATGCTGCGATCCGGCAAAATGCCGGGCTAATCGCCGAGAAGATTCTCGCCGGCGAGGAAGGCGAAGCCGCCGCCGAAGACGACGCGGCCGAGGGCTAGGTCATGATCCGGAAAAAAGCCTGCCCCGGAATGGTTCGGGGCGGGAACCGGTTTTCCGAAAAGATCCCGAAAAGATCATCCCCACATAAATTTTCAGGTCAGTAGCGTACCCGCGTTTCCCTCCCCCCTTGTGGGGGAGGGTAGGGAGGGTTTTCCGATTGTGCTCCGCCGGCGCGGCCCGACACGGCGTTAAGAGCCGCGGCGTTCGGCGGTCCATCGTCCGGAGCACGCACCGCCCGTCCAGGAGCCCACGCCGGCGTCGCCGGCCAAGCGGCCGGAGCCCGTGGCGCTCTTGCCGGCCGCGCTCACGGTCACCGTGATGGCG
>DASPWC010000236.1:0-7656 GCA_035622055.1 Xanthobacteraceae bacterium
GCTGCTTCTTGCCGCAGGGGCCAAGGATCTTCGGTTTGCGCTGCCAAATGCCCGGATCATGGTGCACCAGCCGTCAGGCGGGTTCCAAGGCCAGGCAACCGACATCATGCTGCATGCCCAAGAGATCCTGAACCTGAAGCGGCGTCTGAACGAGATTTACGTCAAACATACCGGTCAACCCCTCAAAAAGATCGAGGACGCGCTGGAACGCGACATGTTCTTAACATCTGAAATGGCGAAGGAATTTGGCCTGATTGACAAGGTAATCGAGAAACGGCCCGAGGAACCTAGTCTTAAGGCCGAGCCCATCCTCAAAGGCGTCAGCTGACCGCATCTTGGTGCCTCGAAATCGAGCGATTCGGCGGCCACAAAGTGTCATTCCTGCACGGGGTCAAGTCCTTTCGCGGCCCTGTGATCCAGAAAACACAGTGCGTCAAAGTCGTGTTATCGTTAATGGATTCTTGATTGGCACGCCGCTAGCATGTCAGCTTGTGTCCGGCTGCCGGGTGTTCACACTTGGACATCCGCTGCCAAGCTGGTTTGATGATGCAGTTTTGATGATGCAGTAATGGCGGAGGCGACGGAATATTAGCGCAGTGCTTCTTAGGATTTGCTGAGGCATTGTTGGGGTTGAGACGGAGATTGGAATGAGCAAGGTCGGCGGTGGCGATTCAAAGAATACGCTTTACTGCTCGTTTTGCGGCAAGAGCCAGCACGAGGTGCGAAAGCTTATTGCCGGGCCGACCGTCTTTATCTGCGACGAATGCGTCGAACTGTGCATGGACATCATCCGCGAGGAGAACAAGTCCTCGCTGGTGAAGTCGCGTGACGGGATTCCTACGCCGCGCGAGATCAGAAAAGTTCTCGATGACTATGTCATCGGTCAAGATCACGCCAAGAAAGTGCTCTCGGTAGCCGTCCACAATCACTACAAGCGGCTCAACCATCAGAGCAAACACAATGACGTTGAACTGGCGAAATCGAACATTTTGCTGATCGGTCCAACCGGGTCGGGCAAGACGCTGTTGGCGCAAACCCTGGCGCGCATCCTCGATGTGCCGTTCACGATGGCGGACGCAACGACGTTGACCGAAGCAGGCTATGTCGGCGAAGACGTTGAAAACATCATTTTGAAGCTTTTGCAGTCGGCGGACTACAATGTCGAACGCGCCCAACGGGGTATCGTCTATATCGACGAAATCGACAAAATTTCGCGCAAATCCGACAATCCTTCGATTACGCGCGATGTGTCCGGCGAGGGCGTGCAACAGGCGCTCCTGAAAATCATGGAAGGCACGATCGCGAGTGTGCCGCCGCAAGGCGGACGCAAGCACCCGCAGCAGGAATTTCTGCAAGTAGACACGACGAACATCCTGTTCGTATGTGGCGGAGCCTTTGCTGGCCTTGAAAAGATTATCTCCGCGCGCGGCCGCTCCACTTCGATCGGATTTGGCGCCAAGGTGATGGCGCCTGAGGATCGCAAGCAGGGCGAGATTTTCCGCGATGTGGAGCCGGAGGACCTGTTGAAGTACGGCCTCATTCCAGAATTTGTCGGCCGGCTTCCTGTCGTCGCGACCCTGGAAGATCTCGACGAGGCGTCGCTTAAGCGCATTCTCACCGAGCCGAAGAACGCGCTGGTGAAGCAATATCAGCGCATGTTCGAAATGGAAACGGTCGATCTTACACTTGCCGAGGAGGCCCTCGCGGCCATCGCCCGCAAGGCGATTGACCGCAAGACCGGAGCTCGTGGCCTGCGTTCGATCATGGAGAGCATTCTGCTCGATACGATGTTCGATCTGCCGAGCCTGGAAGGGGTGGAGGAAGTCGTAATCTCGCGCGAAGTCGTCGAGGGTAGCGCGAGGCCGCTTTATATCTACGCGGACCGGTCTGACCGGGCGGGGGATGCTGGCGGTGCGAGCGCCTAACAGATTTCAACGCGCGCACACCCAATTTCCCCATTCGTGCTGTGGGAAGCCGTTGCTTTCTTGACACGCTGGAGGTGCAGCCCCACGTATAGCGTGCAAGTGATGGTCGCGTACGAGCAGTCGCGTGTAAAGATCGGATGGATTTCTTAGGCGCCCTTGGACGTGACCGGATGGTGTCCAAGGATTTGTCGGGGGGCCGTCGCGACAGGTGAGTTAGCGTACTGGCGCGGACGTGCGAAGAAAAAAGGAAGTGGGCTATGACAAGCGTCACCAAACCCAAGCCGCTCCTGACCGGCGAAAGCCGGGCCTATCCCGTGCTGCCGCTGCGGGACATCGTCGTGTTCCCGCACATGATCGTTCCGCTGTTCGTCGGCCGCGAGAAATCGATCAAGGCCCTCGAGGAAGTCATGCGGTCGGACACGTTCATTCTGCTGGCGACGCAGAAGAACGCATCCGACGACGATCCGGCCACCGACGCCATTTACGGGGTCGGCACGCTTGCGAGCGTGCTGCAATTGCTCAAACTGCCGGACGGCACGGTCAAGGTGCTGGTCGAGGGCTCCGCGCGGGCGCAGGTGAAAAAATACACCGACCGCGACGAATATTTCGAAGCCGAGGCTGTTGTGATCGCGGATTCTTCGGGCGATCAGGTTGAGGCCGAGGCGCTGGCGCGGTCAGTCGTCAACGAGTTCGAAGGCTATGTGAAACTGAACAAGAAAGTGTCGCCCGAAGTCATTGGGGTGGTTCAGCAAATCGAAGACTATGCCAAGCTCGCCGACACGGTGGCTTCGCACCTTGCCGTCAAGATTCCCGACAAACAGCTGATCCTTGAGACGCCTGTGGTCACCCAGCGGCTGGAGAAGGTGCTCGGGCTGATGGAGAGTGAAATCTCCGTGCTGCAGGTGGAGAAGCGCATCCGCACGCGGGTCAAGCGTCAGATGGAGAAGACGCAGCGCGAGTACTACCTCAACGAGCAGATGAAGGCGATCCAAAAGGAGCTCGGCGACGAGGACGGAAAAGACGAGCTCGCCGAGCTCGAAGAGAAGATCAAGCGCACCAAGCTCTCGAAGGAGGCGCGGGAGAAGGCGCAACACGAGGTCAAGAAGCTGCGGCAGATGTCGCCGATGTCGGCGGAAGCCACGGTCGTGCGCAACTACCTCGACTGGCTGTTGTCGATTCCGTGGAACAAGAAATCGAAAATCAAGAAGGATCTGACGCTTGCCGAGCAGATCCTCGATGCGGATCATTACGGCCTGGAAAAGGTCAAGGAACGCATTGTCGAGTACCTCGCGGTTCAGCAGCGCGCCAACAAGCTGACAGGTCCGATCCTTTGTCTGGTCGGTCCGCCGGGGGTGGGAAAGACCTCGCTTGGCAAGTCGATCGCGAAGGCGACCGGACGCGAATTCGTTCGCGTGTCGCTGGGCGGTGTGCGCGACGAGGCCGAGATTCGCGGCCATCGGCGGACCTATATCGGCTCGATGCCGGGCAAGATCATCCAGTGCATGCGGAAAGCTAAGACGTCGAATCCGCTGTTTCTGCTTGACGAAGTCGACAAGATGGGCGCCGATTTCCGTGGCGATCCGTCGTCGGCGCTGCTCGAAGTGCTCGATCCCGAACAGAACCACGCCTTCAACGATCACTACCTCGAGGTCGATTACGACCTGTCCAGCGTGATGTTTATCACCACGGCGAACACGCTCAACATTCCGCCACCTCTGATGGACCGGATGGAAATCATTCGCATCGCCGGTTACACCGAGGACGAGAAGGTCGAGATCGCACGCAAGCACCTCATTCCGCACACCATCGTCAAGCACGGGCTCGAACCAAAGGAGTGGTCGATCGACGACGAGGCGCTGCTCACGATCATTCGGCGCTACACCCGTGAAGCGGGCGTTCGTAACCTCGAGCGCGAGCTGTCGACGCTGATCCGCAAGGCGGTCAAGGAACTGACGATTTCGAAGAAGGAGTCGGTGCAAGTCACCGACAAAGTTCTCGCGGAATATCTCGGCGTGCCGAAATTCCGCTTTGGCGAGGTGGAAGACGAGGATCAGGTTGGTGTCGTCACCGGGTTAGCCTGGACCGATGTTGGCGGCGAGCTTCTCACCATCGAAGCAGCCATGATGCCGGGTAAGGGGAAGATGACCGTAACCGGCAATCTGCGCGACGTAATGAAGGAATCGATCTCCGCGGCGGCGTCCTACGTCCGCATGCGCGCCGTCGCATTCGGCATCGAGCCGCCGTCATTCGATAAGCGCGACATCCATGTGCACGTACCGGAGGGCGCAACCCCGAAAGACGGCCCCTCCGCGGGCGTCGCCATGGTTACCGCAATCGTCTCGGTGATGACCGGTATTCCTGTCTATCGCGACGTGGCGATGACCGGCGAAATAACGCTGCGCGGTCGGGTGCTGCCGATCGGCGGCCTCAAGGAAAAGCTCCTTGCGGCTCATCGCGGCGGGATTAAAACTGTGCTCATTCCCGAAGAAAACGCCAAGGATCTGGTCGAGATCAACGACAGCATCAAAAGCGGGCTCGATATTATTCCTGTGTCGCGGATGGATGAGGTTCTGGCGCGCGCTTTGGTGCGTAAGCCCGAGCCGATCGTTTGGGAGGAGGCGACGGCAAAGCCAGTCGACGTTCCCGAGCCTTCGGTTGTGGAGGAAGATTCTTCGGGCCTCACCGCGCACTAACCCACTTAATCACACGGCATAAGGGCGGCGCTCGGATGGGCGCCGCAATTTTTTGTTGGGTTATTGTTACTTGGCCTTTTTTCCGGGCCTTTTCCCTGCGCTTTTTTACCGGGAAGTTTTTTTCCTGGGGCTTCATATACGAGCGGATATTGGCTGGCCCTATGAGTTTCGCTAAATAGTGCACCGGGGCGACGACCGCGGTGCCACCGGTACGAAGAGGGCGCCGTCAACATGGACAGAAACGCGCGTGCGCAACATCGTTCGTCCAATTGCGGGATGCATGGCGCTTGCAATTGTCGGGACTGGGATTGCAATTACGGTACGGGCCGCCGCCGATTTTCCGCTCACGGGCAACTATACGCAAAACGTTGCCTGCAAGGGTGACGGCAGCGATCCTGCCGCGGCCAAGGTCACGATTTCGCCTGACGAGATTGTTTCAAACGTCGGAATCTGCACCATCCTGGATAAAAAGAACGATGGACAGAGTATCTCCGCCCATGTCGAGTGCAAATTCGCCGGGGGACCGCTGATCGGCGATATCACCTTTACCCCGCGTCCCGACAACACGGTAGAATTCATCGATCGCGATATGACGTACAAAGCGGTGCTCTACCGCTGTCCGCAATGATCGCATAAGCTCTGCTCGCGGGTATTTCTATCGGATGGGAGTCTGCGCATGAGTCACTATCGCGGCCTGGAGGCCGGGCCGGTGATGTTTCACGGCTACAACGGCGACCAGGGCGCGGCCTACTACGCCAGGCCCACACTTGGCGGAAAGTATCCCGGCATCGTCGTGATCCACCACCTTCCCGGCTGGGACGAGTGGACCGTCGAGGTGGTACGCAAATTCACCCATCACGGCTACGCGACGATCTCGCCGCATTTGTATTTCCGCGAAGGTTCGGACAGTCCCGACGATCTCGGGGCTCGGGTGCGCGCGGCCGGTGGCGTCGCCGATGCGCAAGTCATGGGCGATGTCGCCGGCGCGATGGCGTATCTGCGGGCGCAGCCCAACGCGAACGGCAAGATAGGCGTGATTGGATTTTGCTCTGGCGGCCGCCACGCCTATCTCGCAGCCTGCACGCTTTCGGGAATTGACGCCGCGGTCGACTGTTGGGGCGGCAACGTGATTGTCGACAATCCGAAGGAACTCAACGCCAAACACCCGGTCGCTCCTATCGATCTGACGGAAAGACTACGTTGTCCGCTGTTGGGCATATTCGGCAACGATGATGCCAATCCGACCCGTGATCAGGTGAACAGGACCGAGGCTGTTCTAAAACGCTTCAACAAAACCTATGAATTCTATCGCTATGACGGCGCCGGGCACGCATTCTTCAACACGTATCGCGACGCCTATCGGCCCGAACAGGCGCTTGACGGGTGGAGGAAGGTTTCCGCCTTTTTGAGCCGATATCTCATGACCTCAGCCGCAAGCATCGCCGCGGCGTAGAGCAACGAAAATCGAAGCGATCAGGCCATGTGTTCTTATATCGTCGAAAAGACCGCCCTCGTCGGTAGCGCAAAGGACCGCAAGGCCTGGACGCGAATCGACACCGCGAATGTTTATTTCGACCACCCATACCACTCGACACTCGATCATGTGCTCGCCATCGACTTCACCAATGAGGGCGAGGGAGGCCGCGATCGCCTCGCGATCGAATTGAGCGCCGATTCCGCTCGCGCCCTGGTCGAGCGCATTCTCGCCGCTCTCGCCAGCGGAGAGGAGGGCCGCGCCGCCGGCTGGCGAACCGGCACCGCTGATGGTGTCGTGCTAAATCATTGGTGCGTTCGCGCACCGTGCTGAGGGAGAGGGATTTCGATGAAAACGCTGGCTTATCTTTTAGCGATTGTTTGCGCCGTTGTTGCGGTCGTGTACTACAAAATCCCGGCGGACTCGTTGCCGGAATTCATGCCCGGCTACATGGCCGGCTCTTCGCACATTCACACGACGCACGCCTTGGCGGCGGCGATCGCCGCGATCGTGCTTTTCCTGGTTGGCTGGATTGTGGGCCGATCTCGGGCCTAAAATTCCGAGGCCACAGATTGTTGCCGACGACGCTTTTCGCCGAGTGTTGGCACGAGCTGACTATGTCTTTCTCAGCAGTTTGCGTTGCACGCGCTCGTCGAATCGCGGCACGCTGACGACAACCCGCCGATGGGTGCCGCCGCCGATGGGTTCAATCTCGTCGCGCGCCTCAACGCGGAAAGTGATTGTCCGCGCTTCGATACTGGTCACCTCCGCCGTTGCCGTGACGCGCAAACCGACCGGGGTCGCTGCAGTATGACTGACATCGAGCAGAATTCCGAGGCTCTGGTAACCGCCTGGGAGGAGGTGTTCAACGGCGGCAAGCGCCGCCGCTTCGATCAAATTGATCATGACCGGTGTCGCCAGCACAGCGATCCGCCCCGAGCCGACGAAAGAGGCGGTATGCTCCGGGCCGACAATGATTTCCGCGGTTCCGGTGAGGCCGGGCAGGACTCGGCCGAGGAGGGGGCTGCCGCCGATAGGCGAGGTCATGCCAGCTTGTAGCGCCACTTTGCCCAATGTTGCCCTAGCGATCGACGCTACTGTGCTACGATAACGCGCTGACAATCGAAGGGGACAATTGATGTATCGATATACTCTTTGGGCGGTGGCGGGGGTCGCGATAGCGGTGCTGACCGGTCCGTGTCTTGCAGTCACTGCGAGGGACAAGATGGAAACCTGCAAGTTCGGCGCTGACGACCAAAAGCTGCAGGGTGCCGCCCGCGATGCCTTCATGAAGAAGTGTATGGCGAACCGGGATGACCCACGCGGTTCAGGAGCGCCAGCGCCCCAGGCGGCGCCCCCGAAGCAGTAGAACAGGCGACAGCTACCGCCGCTGCCTCTAGCACCAGCGGCAACGTCCCCAGGACGCGCAGCAGCCGCCACAGCCGCCACAGCCCCCGCAGCCTCTCCAACCGCACCTGCAGCCGCCGCATCTGCAGCCGCGGCAGCCGCACCTGCAGCCCCAGGCGACCTTTTCGCCGACCAGAGGTGCTGCGGTGTTTTCTTT
>DASPWC010000237.1:0-2244 GCA_035622055.1 Xanthobacteraceae bacterium
GCTTGCCCCAATGAGCTAAGGCGGCCGCAAGATAGAAGCGGCTGAGAGAGTAGTTTGCATTGGTGTCGATGCTGCGTTGCAGCCACACAACTGCTTCCTCATCCCTTCCAAGAAGGAGATCGGCTATTCCGATATAAGACATCCAAAGGTAGGTGAAGCTATTGCGTGGAGAAAAACGGAATATTTCACGGACGTGCGCTTCAGTCTCCTCGGCACGTCCCAAACAAATTTTTGCATAGCCGATGTGTCCATGAACTGAAGCTTCACTCGGATTGAGTTGCAGTGCCCGCTCCAATTCGGCCAATCCCCGGAGAGCACGGTTGGTGCTGTTTAGAACCAAGCCCATGCACAAATGCGCCAGAGCATGGTCCGGAGCCATGGATAGCGCTTTTGTGGCGTTTGCTTCTGCGGTCGAGAGGCGTGCTGCCCGGTCCCCGGAGTGCAAGCCGCCGCTCGCGTTTTCTACCAGTGCAAGCCACACGAGTGCGTTGATGTTGCCGGGATCGCGCTTCAGCGCCTCTTCGAGAAGTTCGCGCGCTTTCGACAAATATGCAGGTATTAGCCCCTTTTGGAACCAATGTACGCCTTGGAAATAGAGGTCCAGCGAATCGGGATGAGGCGACCTTTCCGCACGACGGGCCTCGGCCGCTATCAGTTGCGAGTTTAATGTGGTCGCCAGGCGCGTAACGACCTCATCGTGCATATCGAACAGCTCTGCCACGGGCTTATCAAAACGCTCGGCCCAAACATGTGCGCCGGTCTGCGCGTCGATGAGTTGCACATTAACGCGCATTCGATTGCCAGAGCGCTGGACGCTGCCCTCCAACACATAGCGTACGTTCAACTCGCGTCCGATCTGCTTTAAATCGACGTGCTTTGCCTTGTAGCTGTAAGCTGTGTTGCGTCCGATCACGAACGAGCCGGAAATGCGCGACAGATCGGTGGTTAGGCTCTCGGTCACGCCATCAACGAAATAGTCCTGCTCCGGATCACCGCCGAGATCGGCGAAGGGCAAGACCACGATGGAGTGACGCGGTAGGCTTGACTTTTCCGTCGCGGAAGCATGCAGCGCAGACGGGGAAGCTGCCGCGCCGGTCCTGACAGCGTACACTCGCACCGGGCGCGCAATGTTCTTGAGGCTCTGCTCGCCCAGATCGGTGAAATCGGCCTCGATCCGGCCGCGCACCTGATCATAGGCCGATCCCGAAATACAGATGCCGCCCGGCTCAGCGATGCTCTCCAGACGCGCGGCGACATTGACGCCGTCGCCCAGAATATCGTCGTCCTCGATCAGTACATCGCCAACATTGACGCCCATGCGGTAAAGGACGCGCCTTTCTTCAGGAACCCCAGCGTTGCGTTCCACCATCTGCTTCTGGATGGCGATCGCGCATTCGACCGCGGCGACGACGGACGGAAATTCTAGGAGCACGCCGTCGCCGGTCGTCTTGACCAGCCGGCCGCCAAACTCCCGAACGAGCGGCGTAGCGGCCTCGCGATGCTCATGCACCGCCTTTGCGGTGCCGGCCTCGTCCTCGCCCATCAGGCGCGAATAGCCGGCAACATGGGCGGCCAAAATCGCTGCTAGTCTGCGGGTTTGGGTCATGGCGGGCCCCTTCGGCCGCCGCCGAACCTACCACGGCGAGGTTGCAAAAGCCGCTCACCCTCTAAGGGGCGAGCAATGCCCACTTGCCCGTCATCCTGAGGTGCGAGCGAAAGCGAGCCTCGAAGGATGCGCGGCCCGGGCCGTCGCCCTTCGAGAGCCGCCAGAGCGCGTCGAAGACGCGCGTAAGCGCGCTTATGGCGGCCACCTCAGGGTGACGGATTACATACATAGCGTGCGCCGATCCTCTTAGTGTAGGGTTACCGCGATTTTCTAATTTCATTGCGAGCCCCCGCCATGCATGCCGTCCGCATCGATCGGAAAAAGCCTCTCGCTGCCGAGCCGCATACCGGCCATAACCGCTATCATCCCGACATCGCGCCGATCCTGGAAGTCAGCGAAGGCGAAGAAGTCAGGCTCGAGACGCGCGACGGCGTCGACGGCCAGATCGGCCCCGACGTCACCGCCGCCGATCTGGCCAATCTCGATCCGAGCCGCATTCATCCCTTGACCGGCCCGATTTTCGTCAAGGGAGCCGAGCCCGGCGACATGCTCGAGGTTGAATTCCTCGACATCCTCCCGCAGTCGACGGCGTTCAGCGCCATCGTTCCGGGCCTGGGCTTTCTGCGCGACGTGATGAC
>DASPWC010000238.1:0-3443 GCA_035622055.1 Xanthobacteraceae bacterium
GAAATATCGCTCAAGCCGGCGCGCGTCTTCGCGCGTGATCGTGACCGTGCAAGGATTCAAATGGTGTTCCAGGACGCCGGCGAGAGCATCAACCCGCGCTTTACGGCATTCGAGGCGATCTCCGATCCGTTGCGGCGCTTGCGCAGATTCAATGGAAAAGCGTTGCGCCACCGCGTTGAAACAGTGGCAAGTCAATGCGGCCTGCCATTGCAGCTTCTCGCGCGGTTTCCGCATCAGCTCTCGGGCGGTCAGCGTGCTCGCGTCGGTATTGCGCGCGCAATTGCCGTCGAGCCCAATCTGCTTGTGCTGGACGAACCGACCGCCGCGCTCGACGTGTCCGTACAAGTCGTCATCCTTCAGTTGTTACAGCGGCTGAAGCAAGAATTGAAAATGAGCTATCTCTTCGTGTCGCACGATCTGTCGGTGATAAAGCTTTTGTGCGATCGAGTGCTGGTGATGTATCTCGGCAAAATCGTGGAGTCCGGGCCTGCTGTCGAAGTCTTCGAACATCCACTTCATCCGTATACCCAGGCGCTGGTCGCCGCCGTGCCGCGGCTGCACGAAAACGCCGGTAAGCGTTCACCGCTTGTTGGCGAGCCTCGTAGCCCGATTGATCCCGATCCAAGCGTGTGCCGATTCTATGGTCGATGCCCGCGCGGTACCGATGCCTGTAGGATGACAATGCCGCAATTGCGCTCCTTCGGCGCGCGGCAGGCGGCCTGCCATTTTGCCGAGGAGTTTTTGCCGACATGAAAAGCAAGACACGGAAAAAGCCAAAGTCTGCTTCGTCGAAGAGAAAGGCTTTGCGTCTTTCCAAGACGAGGGCCGGATCAAGCGGGGCGACACTCGTCGCCGACGCGGCGCGGGCGCTCGGACTTCCGATAGATCCGGCCTGGGAGGCTGGCGTCACATTCAATCTTCAACTGATTATGCGTCACGCGGCGCTTGTCGACGAATTCGCTTTGTCCGATGAGGCCGAACCGGCGCCGGTGTTTCGTGCCTAATGCAGCCAAGACCGATCTCGCCGGTATGACCGCCAGCGCCATCGCTGCCGCGGTTTCGTCGGGTCAGATCGACGCGGTCGGCATGGTCGAGGCCGCGTTGGTCCGTATTCGCGAGCGAGACCAAGAGTTCAATTCATTTACCACTGTGACCGAGCAGCGTGCGCGCCTGCGGGCGCAGGCGATCGATGTCAAGCTGGCGCGCGGCGAAGCGGTGGGTCCTCTCGCTGGCGTTCCGTTCGCAGTCAAAAATCTATTCGACATCGCCGGCATCCCGACGCTCGCGGGATCGAAGATCAACCGTGACAATCCGCCAGCCGGCCGCGACGCGACGCTGATCGAGCGGCTCGAACGCGCCGGCGCAATCCTCCTCGGCGCGCTGAATATGGGGGAGTACGCCTATGATTTTACGGGTGAGAACGTTCACTACGGCGCTGCGCGAAACCCGCACGATCTCGACCGGATGTCCGGCGGTTCTTCGAGCGGCTCCGCCGTCGCAGTTGCCGGCGGGCTTGTGCCATTGACGCTCGGCTCCGACACCAATGGATCGATCCGCGTGCCTTCGTCGTTGTGTGGAATTTTTGGATTGAAGCCGACTTATGGCCGGCTTTCACGCGTCGGCACGTTTCCGTTCGTCGCCAGCCTGGATCATCTCGGCCCGCTCGCCCGCACCGTGCGCGATCTCGCGCTGGCCTACGACATTATGCAAGGTTTCGACGCGGACGATCCGGTTTGCGCCGACCGTCCTGTCGAGCCGGTGACACCGCTATTGGAAATGGGCAGCGAGGGTCTCCGCGTCGCCGTGGCATCGGATTATTTTAAATGTGAAAACGTTGTAGTCCGCTCCGCCGTCGAACGCGTAGCCGCCGCGCTTAACGCCAATCGCGAGATCGAAATTCCGGAGGCTAGACGCGCTCGATCCGCGGCCTTTATCGTCACCGCGACTGAAGGAGCCAGTCTTCATCTCAATCGCTTGCGAAGCAGGGCGCGTAATTTCGACCCGGCAGTAAGGGATCGTTTTCTCGCCGGTGCGATAGCTCCAGCATCCTTGATTGTGAAGGCGCAAAAATTCCGCCGCTGGTATCGCGCACGGGTATTGCCGTTGTTCGAAACGATCGACGCGATCCTTGCTCCGGCGACGCCATGTACCGCACCGTTCATTGGCCAGCAGACTTTCACGTACGGCGACGTTGAACTGCCGGTCCGGGCAAATCTCGGCCTTTACACCCAGCCGATATCGTTCATTGGCTTGCCGGTGGTCGCTGCACCGGTGCCGTTCAAACCGCTACCGCTTGGGGTGCAGATCATCGCTGCGCCATGGCGTGAAGACGTGGCGCTGCGGCTGGCGCATGCGCTCGAATCCATGGGTGTCGCGGCGGCGACGTCGCCGGCCAGCCAAATCGAAACTTCTTTGAGGACTGCAAATGGAAATCGACCTACCCGAGGTCGCGGCCGAAGTCAAAATCGCATTTGAGCGATACGAAAAGGCACTCGTGTCGAACGACGTCGCCACGCTCAACGCAATGTTTCGTGAGGATACGCGTACCATTCGCTACGGCAGCGCAGAGAACCTCTATGGATTTGCCGAAATCGCGGCGTTTCGTGCTGCGCGCTCGCCGGCCGATTTAGCGCGTACTCTATCCAAAACCGTGATCACCGCGTATGCGCGCGACTTCGCGGTGACGTCGACGCTGTTTCACCGCTCAACCGCCAAGGTCGGACGACAAATGCAGGTCTGGGTGCGTTTTCCGGAAGGCTGGCGCATCGTTGCCGCGCATGTGAGCGAGATTCCTAAAATGCCTTAGAGCATGATCCGGAAATAGCACAAACGCGAGGCGGAAAACCGCAGCGCCCCATGAGGCGATCTCACGGCCGCTCGCAAATCGGCGTTGGCGTTCCGGTAGTACTGGATGGTTCTTCTCGTATTGAGCGAGGATCGGCGTCTTACTCGGCGCGGTGCCCAACAAATGGGCTTGTCAAAGGAAAGAGCAAAGTATCGACTTTAAAAATTGGCTTGCCGTGTTAGAAGCGACTGTTCCAAATGGGAATGCTTTGCTCGGCGGCCAGAAGCGATCGATCCAAATGGGAGAGCTTCAATGTCCGTCCATATCAGCGAAACCCACGTCGTAAGAGGCGTTTGCCCGCAGGATTGTCCAGATACTTGCGCCTTTCTCTACCACGTTGAGGACGGCAAATTAGTTGAGGTGACGGGCGATCCGGACCACCCAATGACGCGCGGCGGTCTCTGCGTAAAGCTGAAGGATTACGCCGAGCATCACTACAATCCGGACCGCCTTCTGTACGCGATGAAACGCGTCGGACCCAAGGGCAGCGGCCAGTTCGAGCGCATCACCTACGACGAGGCGCTCACGGAAATCAAAAGGCGCTGGACGCAGATCATCGATCGGTACGGTTCGCAGGCGATCATGAATCACTGTTACC